>JAITJK010000241.1 GCA_031278935.1 Spirochaetaceae bacterium
GGTTCAATTTTGATTCGATATACTGTCCCTGCATCACCCCAACCTTAAAATTATCGAAAGAGGCGTAATAACTGACGGCGTCACTGTTCATAATGAGCCGGTCATAGGCAATAACGGGAATCTTTTTTTCTTTGGCCTCTTTAAGCACCTCCGTGAGGGACGAACCGTCGATAGCCGCGATAACCAGAACCCTGGCGCCGCCGGTTATCATGTTTTCTAGCTGGGATACCTGCATAGGGATTTCATTATCCCCGGCATACTGCAAATCCACTGCGTACCCCGCCGCCTCCAACTGGGCTTTCATGTTTGCACCGTCTTGATTCCACCGCTGCAAACTCTGAGTAGGCATGGACACGCCTATCTTTGCTTTTCCGCCGCCGTCGGCTTGTTTTTCACCGCTGGCAAAGACCATGACCGCGCTGATACAAAACAGCGCTGCCATTCCCATAATCCTTTTCATGGTTCCTCCAAAAAATATTTTTTAAGATACTGCCCACGCAACTATCCTGGTATCTACTCTACTTCACCTCAGCCTTCCTGTCAACGGCTACACCACCCTATTGGGGACCGCACAGGTGAAGGCTCGCCACTCAAGAGCTTCCGTTGGTACGAAAGTTCCGGGATCAATTAAAGCAAAACCACCTCTCCGTGCCATAGTATTCTTTATGAGACCTTTGCGTATGCTCCAAAGTGGGATGTGGTACGAGATACGCACCCGCATCAATAACCGAGAACCTTTGTTCCGCTACCATAAGGCTTTGGCCCTGTTTGCCCAGGTTTTCCAAGAAACCAAACAGCGGTTTGCATTCCAGATTCGAGGACTACAACTTGAGAATGATAGGCTGAGATTCTATATCAAGCCCGAGGACGGCTTGCAACTTCCGGCTATTATGAAGTGGCTGAAGCAGGTATTCGCCCAGCGGTACAACCGGGCAGAGGACCGGGAGGGGCATATCTGGGGAGACCGGTATGGATCGCGGATACTCGCTGGGGAGCCGCCACTCTCAGGTGAATCGCCGGGGACTGACGAGGTGGATGCAGGCATTAGGGTCAGACCCCAGTACGAGGAAATATCGCCTCGTCCGCCTTTTTTGCCCCTATTCCCGCTTCCCTACGCCCCGGCACCTGGATAAGGGGCCTTGTGCTAACGGAACTGAAGCAAGGAGTGCATCGCCTGAATCACCTCTACTATACGAGGCACTAACCATGCCTCCCGGTAGATGGCACGACCTTCTCGCCCTGGTGGGTACGCCCCACAAGATGGAGGAACCGAGGGACGTACGCCGCCATTCTTAACCATGCGGCCCTCAATACGGCCAGGGCAAAGGATTAGGAAGAGAGGGCGGCTACCGCAGCACCGAATAGAGAGGCCTGCTCCACGGGAGATACTAGGTAGAACCGCTTTTTCCCCGCGACCAGCATAGCGTGCAGGTAGGATTCAAGAGCCGTCCGCATCCCTTGGTAAATCAGGTAGGTCGTGCCTTCCACCGCTATACGTACCGGCGCTAGGGGGTCTGAGCCGTCGAGGCGTTCCACCGTGGCCGCCACCATAGCAGCGGAAAGACGAGCCGCCCGCTCGGTTACTAGTGAAGTCAGATACGCCAAGGTCATAACTGCGTCCTTTTCATCGGTATCAAAGAGACTCCCCAAAAGGCCCTCCCTGCTCAAAGGAGCTCTCATAAAGGCGTTTAAATCTTTCGTTTGTAACGTAGGCCACGCAAGGAACGCATCGGATTTCTTGAACCGGAAAAGACCATCCCGAATGGCCTGTTTGAGGATGTGAAAGGTCAAGGGACCGAGATATGCCCCGGCAACGGCTTTTTCCAGCGTATACGCCCCGGGATTCTTGGTAGTGGCGTCGTATTCCCGGTCAAGAATGCCCATATACCGGTGGGCAAAGTTCCCGGTTTCGCATACCACAATCTGAGGAGCCCTGTCCGAGGCAAAACCGATCTTGGGGATATGCCGTTCGGGATAGGCGGTATTAATCCCTGTACCCAGAATGAAGCCTACCGCTGGCCCTGGGGCAAGGCCGTACTGATCCGGCCCGGCTTGGGGCGCGATGGACAGGAGACCTGAAAGCAAGGTGGCTACGGTATCGTTTAAGAGTACGATTTTTTCAGGCCCCGGGACTTTCCGGCGGGCCAAGGCGTCGCGGAGCCCCTGGCCGATGGGCTTCCCGATGACCTCCGGGGCGTCCACTTCTTTGCTGAACCCCATCAGTATCCCATCGGCGTCTTTGGTTATTTCCGTAGGATAGGAGAAGGTGAAGCCGATGCCTTCCACCTGGGGTGCTTTTTCTAGCAGCGGGACGGTTACTTCGGCTATTTTGTCGAAAAACTGCTCTGGGCTTACCCGCCCGTAGGTGCCGGGCATGGGGGCTTTTTCCATATTCTGGGCATGGGCTTTACCCTGATGATCAAACTGAATCAATGCGGCTCGGAGATTGGTTCCTCCCGCGTCCAGGGCGATCACCGTTTTTCCCAAAGGCGCCTGGGAAACCGGGCTGATATAGGCGGGGATCATGGGAAGGCTGGAACGCTGCCCTCGCAGTCCTCGTTCCATATCAATTAACACATCCTGTACCAAGGCGAGAGGATCGATCATGGCATAATGGAAACCGTAATACCGGGCAAAGTCCGTCAAT
>JAITJK010000013.1 GCA_031278935.1 Spirochaetaceae bacterium
TTGACCCCCGGGTGAGGGGGAGGATTGATGAAACAGTTGCCGGTTTGTATGTTTATAGTCCTGTTGGCCCTTATGGGGCTCCTGGATTCCTGTATTTCCCTAGAGGATAGAATCATGAGCGCCGAGGAACGGTACGAAACCCGCATCATCGGGTCGGTGAGCACTACCTGGACGGTCACTAATGGCCTGCATATCGTCAATCAAGCGGCCCTTAAGCGCAAAGCCTATACGGAACTCATGGCTATTGCCCAGCGGCGTTACCCAGGCGCCATTGAGATACAGAATATCATCATCACGGGTTCCTTTTCTTGGTGGAATGTCCTTTGGGCCTATTGCTGGTTTATATCGCCGATTTTCCTGGACGTACAAAAGATCCACGCCCAAGGGGATGTGGTGGAACATACCCTTGGGCCCAAGAAGGATACGAGCCGTCTTGAAGCGGCCATTCAGCAGGCGTGTAAGGCGGTGATTCCGAAGCTGCCGCCCCAGGTCCCTGTGGCGGTATTACGGGTTTCCGCAGACACCCAGGAAACCGCGTCTTTTGTGCGGGAGGAGGTGGAATATCAGCTGGTGGATTCAGGACTATTCACGATCCTGGACCGGCATACCGCAGATGCCATCCGCGCAGAGCAGGAATTTCAACTGTCCGGGGAAGTAAGCGATGACTCTGCGGTATCTATCGGCTCCCTGTTGGGGGCGCATATCGTCATTACCGGTAGTGTCAGCGAGGAAATCGGGGCTCGACGGGTAACGCTCAAAGCCCTGGACGTACAAACCGGGCGCATTGTTACCATGTCTCGTGCCGCCTGGTAACTCGCCGGCGGGTTTAAGGCCCTTGATTGGTGGCAAGGCAATAGGTCGCCACTCAAGGGGTCGTGATCGGAGTGCCCTTAAGCCTGTGGCCTCTCAACAACGCTTCCACTGCAGGTGTTTTTGATTTTGTTTAAAAGAGTTTTCCTGCTTATGCCCAGTTCTTGAGCCGCTTTGGTACGGTTGCCCTGACAGCGGGCCAAAACTTCCCGAATCGCTTCCCGTTCAATAGCTTCCAGGGAGCCCGTAGCAGTGCGTTCCTTCAGGGGAAACGCAGAGAGACCCAGGTCTTCGATCCTTATGAGCCTACCGTCGCCGTAAATAAGGGCCCGCTCCAGCATATTTTCTAACTCCCGAATATTTCCCGGATAGGTATACGTACCCAGGGCCAAAAGGGCCTCAGGGGTGAGCTCCAGATCGGGCCGCCCGGTGCGGGAACTGAGCTTGCGAAGCAGGTAGTCCGCCAAAACCGGTATATCCTCCCGACGCTCCCGCAAGGGAGGAAGCTCGATCCGAAAAACATTGATCCGATAGTACAAGTCCTCTCGAAACCGGCCTTCCTGAACCAGAGCTTCTAAATCCCGATTCGTGGCGGACACGATCCGGGCGGTCAGGGGAATATCCCTAAGGCCCCCCAAACGCCGAAACTGCCGTTCTTGCAAAACCCGAAGGAGCTTCACCTGCAAAGGCAGAGGCATCTCTCCAATCTCGTCCAGAAAGAGGCAGCCCCGGCCAGCTAGCTCAAATAGTCCGGGCTTTCGGGTAAGGGCTCCAGTGAAAGCTCCCTTCTCATGACCGAAAAGCTCGCTCTCCATGAGTCCCTCGTGCGTACCTCCAATGTTCACCGCCACAAAAGGTTCCTCCCGCTGGGCGCTGCGACAGTGAATTTCCCGGGCCGCCACCTCCTTGCCCGTGCCACTTTCGCCAGTTAAAAGTACCGTTACATTGGTTGAAGCAAGTTTATCGATCTGAACGGAAAGCCGTTCCATCACTACAGAGGAACCAACGAAGGCGCTTGCCTCCGGGACTAGGGACGGTTTCGCTGAAATCGCCTGGATACCGCTGGCGCCACCGGCCAAGGAGCGGAGCTTCCCGGCCAGTTCCGCCGGGTCAAAGGGCTTCACCAGGTAATCCTGAGCGCCGGCATGGAGGGCCTGGACCGCATCGGGAATCTGACCGTGGGCGGAGATCATGATTACCGGAAGAGCAAGCCCCCGGCTGCGGATCCATTCCAAAAGGGCCTGGCCACTCATGCCGGGGAGCTTCAGGTCTACAATCACGGCGTCATAGGCTCCCTGGACGAGGCATTCCATGGCCTTTTCCGCGTTTTCTCGGCTATCTGCATCTATCTGTTCCAAATGGAGGTATTTTTGCAAAGAAAGCCGGATATTCCGTTCATCATCAACGATTAGTACACGCATGATGGCATTCTATCCTAACACAGGTTCAACCCGCCAGCGGGTTTAAGGCCCCTATCCCCTATACACGACTCCACTGCAGCGGTATTCAAGGGCGTGCTTCACTCCACACAATAACGGGGCCGTACCGTACCCCGCGAGTGGTAGGAACGAAGGGACGTGAGTCCCCACCACTCGCCACACGACCCCACGTTACGCCCGTAGCAGACGTGGTTATAGGGCGTTTACGAGGTTTTTCATGATGTATTCCCGGCGTTCCGGGGTGTTCTTGCCCATATAAAAACTTAAGACCTGGGGAACGGCTTTGGGGGCCTGCACTGCTACCGGAACTAGCCGCATAGCCGGCCCGATGAATTGGCCGAATTCCTTGGGGTTGATTTCTCCCAAACCCTTAAACCGGGTAACTTCGCTCTGACTTCCCAGGGCCGCCATGGCCTCATTGCGTTCCTTTTCTGTGTAGCAATACCGGGTTTCCTTCTTGGTCCGTACCCGGAACAAGGGAGTCTCCAGAATGTACACCCGCCCAGAGTTGACCAGGTCCTCGAAGTAGGAGAGGAAAAAGGTTAAGAGCAGGTTGCGGATGTGAAACCCGTCAAAGTCCGCATCCGTGGCTATAACAATCCGGGCGTACCGCAGGGAGGCCGAGTCGTTTTCGATTCCCAGGGCCATCATCATGTTGTAAAGCTCCTCGTTCTTGTAAATCGCCGCCCGCTTTTTGCTGTACATATTCTCCGGCTTACCCCGCAGGGAAAAGATCGCCTGGGTCATCACATCCCGGCTGGAAACCATAGACCCTGCCGCCGAGTCCCCCTCGGTAATGAAAATCGTGGAAGCCACCCCCTTTTCCCCATCCTCTAGGTGGTACTTACAGTCCTTGAGCTTAGGTATCTTCAAAGCGATCTTCTTAGCCGCTTCCCGGGCCTCTTTCTTCACCGCGTTTAGTTCGGTCCGCAGGCTTTCATTGGCCAGGATCTTCTGTTCCAGCTTTTTACTCGCCTCGGGGTGCTTATGCAGCCAGTCTTCCACTGCGGCTTTGACTTCCTGTACCACCCAGGCCCGGATATCCGCGTTGCCCAGCTTGTTCTTGGTTTGGCTCTCAAAAATGGGATTTTGCAGCTTAATGGCCACCGCCGCGCTGGTCCCTTCCCGGATATCTTCGCTACGGTACTCCTTCTTGCAGTAGGCTTGAATCCCTTTGAGAAAGCCCTCCTTAAAAGCCGAGAGATGGGTACCCCCGTCGCTGGTGTATTGGCCGTTGACAAAAGAAAAATAGGTTTCCCCGTAGTTGGCCGTATGGGTAAAGGCGAACTCGATCCGCTCGCTCTGGTGGTAACCCAGGGGATAGAGGCCCCCCTCTCCGCTCTCCTCGGTGAGGAGGTCCAAGAGCCCTCCTTCCGACAGGTAGGACGCGCCGTTGAATATGAGGGTCAGACCCCGGTTGAGGTACGCGTAATGCTGTACCCGCCGTTCAATGAATTCCCGGTTAAAGGCGTAGGCCCCGAAGATGTCCCGATCTGGCGTAAATTCCACCAGAGTGCCGTTCGGCTCGGGAGTTTTAAGCTTTCCCTTCTTGATTTCCTTGAGGAGGACCCCTCGTTCAAAGACCGCCTCGGCATAGGCCCCATCCCGGATGGAACGGACCCGAAAGAGGGACGACAAGGAATTCACCGCCTTGGTTCCCACGCCGTTAAGACCCACGGAGAATTGAAAGACCTCGTCATTGTATTTGGCCCCCGTATTGATCACCGAGACGCACTCCACCAGTTTGCCCAGGGGAATGCCCCGGCCATAATCTCGGACCCGCACGGCAGGTTTACCCGAAGGCGCATCAAAAACGACCTCTACTTCAATCCGATTTCCATTACCCATGATGTATTCATCAATGCCGTTATCAATGATTTCCTTAAGGAGGACGTATATCCCATCATCCGGGTGCGAGCCGTCACCCAGCCGCCCGATGTACATACCCGTCCGCAGGCGTATATGTTCTAAGGAAGAGAGGGTTTTTATCTTGGACTCATCGTACACCCGGACGTTTTTTTTCTGCGTTTTCTGTTCTGTTTTCCCTTGCATACCCCCATCATACCCGTTTTGCCTCCTTAGAGTAAGCGTTGACCCCCTACAGCTACCCACCGCCCAAGTACTCACACAACTGCAAGCGCACTGTTTCCTGTGTCGGCGAGTCAGGGTCTGGTAAGCGTGTTGAAGCCTATAGGGTGATGGACTCGCTCGATCCGCCTGGGTGGGTTGCCCTGAGGTCGTTGGTTTTCCGGTTACTGAATACCTCGCTTCTAATCAGGCCGATTAGCCCTGCTACGCCACCGCAGATAGGTAGGCGTCCCGGGTTGGGGAAATACTCTAAGGGCAATACTTTTTTCTAGTTTTCCCATTATTTTTGTTTATTATTATTGACCGGCTCCCCTGGGTGGGTATACACTCATGCATATCCGGGGGCTCGGCGCGCCTGGATAAGGAGGGTCTATGCAAGCCCTGATTAAAGGGGCCCTTGTGGTAGGGGAAAACCAGGAAGCCATAGGGGACGTACGCATCGCGGGAGAACGGATCGCTGCGGTGGGGCAGGAATTAACCCCGGAACAAGGGGAGGAGATCATTGATGCTAAGGGCAAGATACTGATTCCCGGGGGGATCGACGGGCATACCCATTTGTGCCTGGACGTCGGGTTCACCCAGGTAAGCGATGATTTTTATACTGGAACCCTAGCCGCAGCCTGGGGAGGAACCACCACCATCGTAGATCACCCGGGCTTTGGGCCTGCGGGCTGTCCTCTGGATCACCAGATTCATACCTACCATGCTCTGGCCCAGGGAAAGGCGGTCATAGACTACGGTTTTCACGGGGTGATTCAGCACCTGGACGGGCAGACCCTCGCCCAGATGAGCGCCTTGGCCGAGGAGGGCATCCCTAGTTATAAGGTCTATCTTACCTACGACTATAAGCTCTCGGACTCAGAGGTGTATCAGGTCTTAGTCCAGGCCCGTAAGGAGCGGCTTTTGATTGCCGTCCATCCGGAAAATGATGGGATTATCGGGTATTTACGTGGCCAGATGGTGCGGGAAGGGAAAACCGCTCCCTCTTATCACCCCCTTTCCCGGCCCGTGGCCTGTGAAGCGGAGGCCATCAACCGGATGATCCTCTGGGCGAATCTAGCCGATGACGCGCCTTTGTATATCGTGCATCTGAGTAATGAACGGGGGCTTACCTTTATCCGGGACGCCCGCAGGCGAGGGCAGCAAGGTCTGTACGTTGAGACCTGTCCCCAATACTTGCTGTTGGATGACCGGTGCTACGATCAGCCGGGCGCCGAGGGCCTTAAGTACCTCATGTGTCCGCCCTTGCGGAGCGTCCAGGATAGGGAAGGGCTTTGGGAGGGCTTAGTCGAGGATATTGATATTGTGGCTACGGATCACTGCCCTTTCTTTTTTGAAACGCAGAAACTCCGGGGTAAGGATGATTTTACCCAGTGCCCTTCCGGGGCGCCGGGCATTGAAGAGCGGATTCCTCTGCTCTTTTCCGAGGGAGTGATGAAAAAACGCATCTCCCTCAGGCGTTTTGTGGACCTGTGTTCGACCAATCCGGCAAAACTCTTTGGCATGTATCCCCAGAAAGGGGTGATTCGTCCCGGGTCTGACGCGGACCTAGTCATCATAGACCCAGCGGTAAAAAAGGTCTTGACCCAAAAGCAGCTTCACGCTCGAGTGGACTACAGCGCCTACGAAGGCTGGGAAGTCCAGGGTTATCCTGAATGGGTTATTTCCCGTGGAGAGGTTCTTATCCGGCAAGGAGTATTTTCAGGTAAGCCGGGCCGGGGAAAATTTATCCCCCGCCAGCGCCCACCTGCTGTGGAGGCGTAGCCCCTCGGTTGGCCGTGACGCTTAGAGAGCTGATCGCCCCGGGCTTTGGGTCTTTGCCGTCCGATGCCGGGCGAGTAATCAAGACGGGGCAGGGACGCTCCGTTGCCGTCATGGCGAGGAGTATAGCGGCGAAGCAATCCAGTCTGTACCGTTTTAGGATCAAGGCGGGGATAGATGTATTGTAAGGAGGAACGATGAAAGGGTTATTGACTATCATGCTCGACGAGCTGCGGCAAAAGCAGCCTTTGGTCCTGGTAACCATTGTAGGCAGTACCGGTTCAACGCCCCGGGGCGCAGGCTCGCGGATGGTGGTAGGCGCCCATGGGTGTCTTTATGGAACTATCGGCGGGGGCATATCCGAACACCTGGCGGAAGAAGAGGCCAAGACCCTGATTCAAGAAAAGCGATCCCAAATCCGCACCTATACCCTGCATCCTTCTACGGAAGCAGATATAGGGGCGGTCTGCGGAGGGGATGTACAGGTCCATTTGCAGTATCTGGACCCGGAAGATGCGGGTATTACCTCGGTGATCGAAACCGCCTTGGGGTGTTTTTCCGCCCAGGAGAACCTTTGGCTGGTTCATGAGCTGGGCTCAGGGCCGAGACCCGCCTGTTTAGGGCTGGTAGGCGCTGCGGGTCCGGTCCGGTGGACCGGCTCGGTCCCGCATGACCCGAAGGCCTTTTTGACGCCCCAGGGAACTCAGATCCGCCAAGGCAAAACCCTCTATTTCTGCGATCCTTTGGTGCGGGCAAGTTTTGTCTACGTATTTGGGGCCGGCCACGTGGCCCAGGAACTGGTGCCCCTCCTTACCCATGTAGGCTTCCGGTGCATTGTTTTTGATGATCGGGAGAACCTGCTTGGTCCACAACGGTTTCCTGACGCGGAGAAGACCCTGCGGGGGGATTTTGCCGTTATTTCGTCCCAGGTGGGCATTACCGAAGAAGATTATGTGGTGATCGTAACCCGGAGTCATACCTGTGATTTTCAGGCCACCGCCTTTGCCCTGGGCACGCAGGCACGGTATATCGGCATTATCGGGAGCCAGACAAAACTGCACCTCATCCGGGAGAAACTTCGCGCTATGGGTTTTTCCCCGGAGCTCATCGCCGCGAAGCGGGTTCACGCGCCTATTGGACTAGCGATTAAGAGTGAAACCCCGGCGGAAATCGCCGTGAGCATTGCAGGAGAGATGATTCTCGCCCGGGCAAGCTCCCAGGAGCGTTAATCCCCGCAGCCCTACTGGTAGTGCTTAAGCTTCATCCCTGCTATACTCAAAGACTATGCAGACGTGTATCATCGAAACTCCCCTAGGACCTATGCGGGCAGCGGCGGAAGCGGAGGCCCTACAGGGTCTGTGGTTTGTGGGGCAAACCTATTTCCCCCCCCAGACCGATACGTGGCGGGAGCAGCCGGATTATCCGGTGTTTACCCTCCTTAGGACCTGGCTCAGGGCCTATTTCTTCGGGAACCCGCCCTCGACGGAACTCTCCCTCGCGCCCCAGGGCTCACCCTTCCGGCTCTGGGTCTGGCAGATCCTCCGCGAGATTCCCTATGGCCACACCCGCACCTATGGCGCTATTGCCCGGCAGATCGTCGAAGAACAGGCGCTCCCTGCCCTGTCGGCCCAGGCAGTCGGCGCGGCGGTAGGGCATAACCCCATCTCCCTTATCATACCCTGCCACCGGGTCCTGGGAGTCCGGGGCCGCCTTACGGGATATGCCGGGGGTATCGAAAAAAAACAGGCCCTTTTAGCGGGGGAACAAGGATGCAGACCCTGGGCATCAGCCTAGCACTACCCGGTGAGCGCAACATACCGCAGCGGCCAAAGCGTCAGCGGCGTGATCCGGTTTGGGGATGGCCTCAAGACCCAGGATGATCCGTACCATGTCTTGAACTTGGCCTTTGTCTGCAAGGCCTCGGCCTACTACCGCCTGCTTAATCACCTTCGGGGTATACTCCTGAACGGAAAGGCCCTGTTCCGCCAGGGCCATGCAAAGCACCCCCCGGGCTTCAGCCACCGGGAGTGCACTCGTAACATTCCGGGTAAAATACAGGGTTTCCATAGCGGATTCAGTGGGCTGGTAGGTCTGCAAGAGGCCGCGAAACTGGGTGTAGATACAGAAAAGCCGTTCCGCCCGAGGGCGGTCCGCTCCGGTTTCAATACACCCGTGGCTAATATAGCGAATACGCCGTGCATCGAATTCAATAAGCCCCCACCCGGAAGCCGCGAGCCCCGGATCAACCCCCATGATACGGCGGATGCCCTTGCCACAGGGTATTCCCCCCCTATTCGGCCTCAAATCCCTCAGGGATGTCGATGTTGGCATAGACGTTCTGCACATCGTCATTTTCTTCTAGCCGTTCAATGAGCCGCACCGCTTTGGCGGTGGCATCGTTATCCAGGCTTACTGGCGCTTCAGGAACCATGCTGATTTCCGCACTTAGGGTTTCAAAGCCTTTGGTTCCTAGACTATTCAGTACAGCCTCAAAATCTTCAGGCGCCGTGGTAACTTCAATAACCCCATCGGAAAGGCTTACATCTTCGGCCCCCCCTTCAATCGCCACCTCCATGATCTGATCTTCCGTATACTTCTCCCCATCCAAGGTGATGATCCCCTGGCGCTTAAAGAGCCGGGAAACCGAACCTGAGGTGGCAAGCTGGCCTCCTGCACGGGTGAGAATATTCCGTATATCCGCAGCGGCCCGGTTCTTATTATCCGTTAACACCTCAATAAAAATCGCCACCCCGCCGGGAGCATAGGCTTCGTACACCAGCTCCTCGTAATTAACGCCCTCAAGCTCGCCGGTTCCCTTTTTAATCGCCCGGTCAATATTGTCCTTGGGCATATTCGCCCCCCGGGCCTTCAACACCGCCGTCCGCAACCGGGGGTTTCCTTCAGGATCCCCGCCTCCCATACGGGCGGCAATGGATATTTCCTTAATCAATTTCGTGAACATCTGTCCACGTTTGGCATCTGCGGCGCCCTTCTTGTGTTTAATAGTCGCCCATTTGCTGTGGCCCGACATGCTGACTCCTTCTTCCTTACAATAGTAAGCCTAAACCTTAATAATCACACGATATGTACTATAATACCATCAAAAAAAGCCCTCCGTCAATAAAGATACGAGCCTTCTCACTTAACTCTCGCCCCGTAAACCCCAAGACAGGGTGTAGGTCCAGGAATCCGGCAAGTCCGCTGAGGCTATTTTGAGGCTCAACCGGCCGTGTTTTCCTCGAAGCGCAGCGTATAGAGAAGCACCGGCGCGTCCTTCCTGTCCATCGCGGATGTTTTCATCGGTAAAACTGAGTTTCAGCCGCAGGTATAGCGGACCGAATGGGCGCCGTACTTCAGTAGAAATACCCAGCCCCGGCACATCCACCGGAAGGTTCGGAACCGGGAAGAGGATCGGCGGCTCCTCGGCGTGGACAACGCCGGTGAATCCACTGGAAACCGCGAAACCCCAGGCGCCACAGCCGATACCTATCAGGGCCTCATAGGTATCGGTTATCTTGGATAGATCCACCGCGTTTCGACCGAGCGTTACTGAAGTTCGGGATAATCGTACTGGGCCGCCGCCTGAATTCCGGGGGAACCGGTACAAGAAAGTCATGGTATGCCGGTCAAAGGATTTTCCTGGTTCCGCTCCCTGAAACAAAGTGCCTAGCCGCAAGAAACGCCCCTTTTTACCTGAGTATTCCAAGCGTCCTCCGGCTCTGAAACCGGCTCCCGGGGCAAAACCGTCAGTACCCACATACCGGGTTCCCGCTCCGTCCAGAGTGAGAGAGAACCGCCAGGGACGGTTCCCCACGCGAATCCCCAAGTTCCCGTACAGGTCTCGGCCATAGGCAAAGGTATCCGCATAGGCCCAATCGGACCCAATCTGCAGAAAGGGGCCCGTATACATAAGCCCCAGGGCATACAGTCGCCATTCCCGTTCCGGCAAGGGGGGCCTTGGGGAAAACCAAGTTTCCTTATATCGGGGCACAAGGCGCTTCCCCGTATACAAGCCTTCCACCCGCAAGGTTTGCCTGGTATTCCAGTGGGCTTCGACGCCGCCGCCATACCCAAAACCAAAGGCGTCCTCAGGGAAAGGTGGCGTTATCAGGGCGGACATAAAACCCCGTAAGGCTCCTAAGGCGGGACTTTGGAGATTCAGATAGACCTCAGAATTCTTAGTGGAAACCGGTTCGGTTTTAAGATCCCCCAAAGAAGGTTTTCGGTATTCCACCCAGGGCGGGGCTTTTCCCCAGGGCCTTCGGAGCCGGGCACTCAATCCCACCATATCCACCTTTCCATAGAGCAGTCGGGAGTCACTGGGTTTATGGTAGACCCCCCCGCCCGCAGTAAAGGTTCCCGGGTTCCACCTCTCCACCAGGGGAAGGTCCCCATCTAGGGTACTTTTACTGATAAGCTGGGTCCGCACAGAAAGGCCCTGAAAGGGCAACTCGATTCGTAGATCCCCTCGATTGACCAGGGTTCCCGCTTCAGTGAAGGAACCAGCCCAGAGGATATCCCAAGGAAAAAGTGGTTTGGCCGGTTCTGCGGCTAATTTAAGCGGAGGGTTCCCCAAAATAAGGACGAAACAAGCGAGCCAAAGAAACCTGGGAAGCGACGCATCGAGGGATCTTGCATACATACCCCTTACTATGGAGTCATACCGGGCTCTGCTTGTATTCTAGGGAAAGATTTGTACGGATTCTAACGCCGGTTTTGCGGCTCCCCCAGGGGTATCAATCCACCGGTCTTTGGCGAATTTGGCTCTGCTCAAAGCCTTGGATTTTCTTAATAACCGAAAGCCAATAATCCGCTTCGTTTTGAGAGGTAAAGGGGCCGACCCGGACCCGGTAAAAATTCTGCCCATTCACGTCCCGGTTTTCGATGATCGCGGTGATACCCCTACCGGCCAAGTCCTTTTTGGCCTCTTCAGCCCGGACCGCCGTGGAAAAAGCCCCAGCTTGGACCCAATAGTCCTCATAGGTCCGATTCTGGGCTGTCGTGGCCGCTGCCGTCGGAGCTCGAGCTACCGGAGTCTTGGAAGCCGGCGGTTTTGCCGCAGCTCGGGGAGGAGCTGCAGTCGGCGCGGGAGCGGGTGTGGAGACTGTAGGGGTGGTTCTTTGGGGCGCCCTGGGGGCAACCCGTTCGGTAGCCGGAACCGGGGTCGGATTTTGGGGGGGAATCCAGGTGGAAGAAGTGGTGCTGGGAACTGCGACGGCCGAGGGCTTAGGCACCTCAATAACCAGATCCGAACTCTTATT
>JAITJK010000126.1 GCA_031278935.1 Spirochaetaceae bacterium
CCATCATTTCCGGCAGGGTGTATACCAAAGTACCGGATTTACGCACCCGGATTTCGGCGAATCCCTTGGAAACCAGCGTGTCCAGCTGTTTCTTCGCCTCATCCATGGGAATATTCGCCCCCAAAGCCACTTCGCTGGCCGTGAGAATGCCCTTATTCTCCTTGGCTAGTTTCAAGATGACTCGTTCCACGGATTCTTTTTCTTTCACTACCCAGGTAGCCCCGTCATTAACGGAGCGCCAGGGGTTTGAATAATGGGGGCGCCGCATCGTAGTTTGGTTAAACAGGACGTTGCGGATATTCGCTTTTCGCACTTGTCCGGGGAGGGTAAAAAAGTCGTAAATCGCCCCGACCATGCCCAGCCCCCCGGTACACATCCAGAGGATACCCGTAGGGATTTTCCCTAAGTAAAACCGATGGAATCCTAATGCCCCGCACCCTGATAGGAGCCAAAGTAAATATGCTATCCCCACACTGTACATCCGAACCTCCCCGCGCTTGCTGCCTTTTGAAAGGGGCGCACGTGCCGCCACCACCGGAACCAGTATACCCAGGGGCCGCCGTTATGACAAGTTGCCCGTTGCCTCATTGACATACAAAAGAGGGGTGCTGCATACTGGGGAAGCCTATGAAACAATACGAGATGGTCCGGGAAATCTTTAATTCCTGTAGTAATAATCAGATGCGGGATGTGTTCATTAAAGAGCTGCAGACGGATGACGTGGATGCTTGGGTGACGCAATTCCTCTCTGGCGCCCCGGTGGCATACGAAAAACACGAGAACTCCGACGGTTCGATATGGTTCGACATAGACTCAGACGGGCTCAGGCAGCGGATTACTTTCACTCGCCTTGATGGAGGGGGCCCGCTTACTCCCTCAGGGGCGGGGTGAGACTTCTATTCCGCAGGGGTATACTCGTCATTGCGAGGGAAGCGAGGAAATCCCCAGAGCCGGGGGCGTTCTCTTTTATTTCAAGGTACTTTATGGTATATTTGAGCTAGTTTCAACGCGTGGGTGTTGGAAGCAGCGTAACGTAACTACAGGAGGAAAACCGATGAAGCTATACAGCCGTGGACAGGTATTGCTGTTCTGTGGATTAAGCGGTCTCATCGTCGCGATGGGTGCGGTGGGGTTTGGGTTATGGCGAATTCATACCGAGGAGCGCCCCCCGCTTGCCTCCGACACTGATTCCCTAAAAGAAGTGGCCCTGGACTTACGACAATCGAGTCCTGCTCCATCGCTCCAGTTCAATGCGGCGGATATTCTACCCTATACCGAGGATGAGCGGGAAAACATTACGATCTATGAACGGCTTAACGGAGCGGTGGTCAATATTACTACGGAAACTGTGGGGATTAACTGGTTCCTCGAGCCGGTACCCCAAGAGGGCGGCTCAGGTTCAGGATCCATCATTGATACGCGGGGCTATGTACTCACCAATAATCATGTGGTAGAAAACGCCTACAAGGTGTTTATCAACCTCGCCGACGGTAGCCAGTTTGAGGGTACCCTGGTCGGAACGGACGCTGAAAACGATATTGCGGTGCTAAAATTTAACCCTCCTCGGGGCATGGAATTGCGGACCGTACCCTTTGGGGATTCGGGGAATCTCAAAGTAGGTCAGAAGGTGCTGGCCATTGGGAATCCTTTCGCCCTGGAGAGGACCTTGACCGTAGGTATTGTTTCAGGGTTGGGTCGTCCCATTAAGACCTCCCGGCAGCATATTATCCGGGATATGATCCAGACTGATGCCTCCATCAATCCGGGTAATTCCGGTGGGCCTTTGCTGGATACCCAAGGCCGGATGATAGGCATCAATACGATGATCTATTCCCCTTCCGGGGGCTCGGTGGGTATCGGCTTTGCGGTCCCGGTGAATACCGCCAAGCGGGTCGTGGCGGAACTCATCGAATATGGTAAGGTCAAGCGAGGCTGGATTGACGCGACTTTGGTGCAGCTCTTCCCGGCCCTGGTCCGATACGCCAAGTTACCCGTATCTGGCGGCCTGTTGGTTTCCCGGACCAAGCGCAACGGTTTCGCGGATCGCGCGGGAATCCGCCAGGGGAGCGAGCCGGTCAAGTACGGCTCCAGCGTGATCTACCTGGGGGGCGATATTATCACCTCCGTGGACGGGATGAAGACCGAGACTTTGGCAGATCTCTACTCCGCCTTGGAAGACAACAAGCCCGGAGAAAAGGTGGCGGTTGAAATCCAGCGGGGCCGGGAAACCATAAAAGTCGAGCTCCCTTTAGCGGACCGGGAAGAGGTGTTAAATCCCGAAGGAATCCGTTAAGAGAAAAGCCTGCCAGTTTGTCGGTAACTGAGATAGGTGGTTTCCGAGAATATCAGGTGATCGAGAAGGTGTAGCCCTAAGATTTCTGCGGCGGCCTTGAGGCGGGTGGTGATTTCATCGTCCTCGTTTGAAGGCGTGAGTTGGCCCGATGGGTGGTTGTGGGCTACAACCACCGCCGTGGCCCGGTCCAGCAGGGGATCCGCAAAGACTTCTCGGGGATGGACGATGGTCCGGTTGACTAAGCCGATGGTTACGAGCCGTATAGCAAGCACTTCATGGGCTCCGTTTAGGGAGAGGCAAATAAAGCGCTCCTGTCTGCGGTTCGCGTGATGGCGAATCAAGGGGTAAATATCCTGGGGCTGGGTTATCCGTTTTCCTGCGGCGGCAAAGCGGCGTCTGCCCAATTCTAGCATGGCCACGATGGCACAGGCCTTGAGCGTACCCATACCGGGAAACAGCGACAGATCTTTAACTGCGGGAATACCCTTTTCCTGATCCAGATGGTCCAGGAGTTCTTGGGTTGCGGTGGAGGAAAGCTTGTTCCTTATACCTCCATTGAGGATAATCGCCAGTAATTCCTGATCCGACAGGGAAGCCGGTCCCGCGCTGATAAGTTTGTCCCGGGGATCTTTCTCGTGAGCACTCTCCTGCACGGCTAGGGTTTCATCGTAATTTAAGTAGCTATGGTCCATGCCCTAATAACGGTGCGTTCCTAGAGTACGCTTTAAGGGGAGGGGTGGAAAAGCTCACTTTTCCGGGATATTTTGCCCTTTGAGGGCTACTGCGAGGGCCGACCGGGGATCCCGGTGCTGCGGGGGCAGAGTTTTTGCTGCGGCGATAAAAGCGGGAAGGTCCTGGCCGGAATTGTCATAGAGGGCCTTGAAATAA
>JAITJK010000183.1 GCA_031278935.1 Spirochaetaceae bacterium
CCTATCCCTATCCTGTGTACGCTACGTGTATGACTGGAAATACTACTACTTCCATCGTCCGAATCGGACATAGGGCTTCCTCCTTGGATCCTCCGAAAGACCTTCCGGGTAAGTCGCCTTACCTGCGGAGTCCTCAAAGGTTTGTGGTCTAGTATAGAAAATGGGTAAAAATAAAACAAGCGCCTACCCTAGAACCGAGCCCTTATCTTCGCCGGGGGGACGAATCCACCATTATGGAGGAGTTTGGCAAGGCGAAATAGGATTTTCCAAATAATTTCTGGAATTGCTTCACGGAATACCCGATGACCGTCTGCGGCACTGAGTTCCTGCATGACGTCTTGTTCGGCAGAAGTAAATGACATTGCCCTGGGTTCCCTATAGGTTTCCATGGCAGATAGTCGAGACTTATATTATCATGGTTTGCAAAAATAATTCCCTAAAGAGGTCCCTGGGGGTGGGCCTTTTCTTGCTGGTTTTCCCGGTCTGGATGGCGGCTTCGCCCGTGGCGTCTCCGACCTGGGGATTTCAGCTTGATCCCCCCGAAGGCTACGAGCTCGTAGGCGGCGACGGTAAAGACCGCTTCTCCTTCCGGTTTGAGGAAGAAGACGCCCAGCTGGATGTGGTGGTCTATGCGGGCAGCCTCAAGGCCGATGGTTTCCGTTCCAAGAATCCCTACCCTTCGGTTACGGCCTTGGCCGAGGATGTTCAGCGCAGGCTGAAAAGCGAGGGCGCTATTAAGCCCTTTACCTATCGAGGGAAAGCTGCAGTCCTCATGGAATTGCGTTTTTCCGGGTACCAAGGTTGGGCTTTGGGCGTGGAGCTAGAAGCGCCTGGAGGGACGGAAGAACGGCCCCTGCTCATGGCCTTGGCTTATGGGCGGCAGGATCAGGAAGACCTGCATTTTTCCGCCTTAGATTCCCTCGCGTCCAGCCCCCAGGAATGGCGGACCCCTGGCCCCATTACGGAGTACCACTATCCCCGTGGCGTGGCGCGACCCTTTCCCTTGGCGGGCCTTGCGACGGAGGCCCTATTCAACGAGCATGACGCCCCAGCGGCCCAGGCCGTAGTGGACCGGGAATTTCGGGTCCTCCGGGCTTACGAGGATTCCCCAGAATGGCGAGAGGCTTGGATCCGGTTTTACCGGGCCATTTACCGGGATGCCTTTGAGCGGCTGGCCCATGCGGCTTTTATGCTGGAACGGGTATGGAACATCCCGGAATTGGCGGACCGGGACCTGGCAGAGAAGGCCCTGCAGTGGGTACAGTCCTTCACGTATGAACGGAACCTCCTGGGCAGTGATTTCGTGAACCTGGTCAGCGCGGCGGTGGAGGGTAGGGGAGATTGCGACAGCCGGGCTTTGCTCTGGGCTATCATCCTAGAGCAGGCCAATATTCCTGCAGCAATCATGGTTTCTCCCCGGTATAGCCACGCCATGGGTCTTGCGGACCTCCCTGGAGCGGGCGCACGATTTACCCTGGCGGGTGTCTCTTGGCTGGTGGCGGAAACCACTAGCGCCGTGCCTCTGGGCCGGATCGCCGCACCGATGAGCGAGACCCGGTATTGGCTGGGGGTTAGCCTAGACCACTTACCGTAACCTGCCTGCGGGTGTAGGGCCTCTATTGCTCACCCCCCAGCCCACTACGCCCCCTCGGCAGGTTGCCTAGGCGGTCGGATCCGGCTTCAGGATACCGGCGGTAGTACCACTGCACCCGCCGGGCGTGAGACCATGATTGGTGCATAAGCCGGTCCCAGAGGTTGTTCCCCACCGCCGAGGGCAGACCGATGAGCAGGAGATAGAGCGGCCCCGTGGCCAAGGATTGGAAGCTATGCCCCCGTTCATGACACAGGGTTTCATCGGTGCAGCGATCGCCCATGAAGATATACCGGCCTAGGGATACACCGCTGTAGGAATCCTTGATACGGCAAATGATATTCCCCGGCGGGCTAGGGTCTTCTTGGACGCTTACCAGTTTCCCCCGGGCCTTGAGCCAACTCCATAAGGCCAAAGCCAAGAGATGCTGCGGCAACTGCCACACCCACCTGACCCCTACCGCCACCGGTGGGGAAAGCCCGCCTGCGGATGTACGGCCCCTATCCCGCACCAGGCAGCCCGCGCTACGCCTCAGGGACAAGGGGTGGCGTCAGGCCGGCGACTTTTTTGATTTGCATTTTTAGGGGCTTGGGAACGTATTTAAGAACATCCCGGGCGTCATTGGGGGCTTGCTTCACCGCCAAGAGACACAATTCGGTGGTCCGCAGCGTTTTCGGCACGTACTGAAGCGCCCGGCCGTTATTTTCCACCGCAATACGGCACAGCTCTTCGGTGCGTAGGACTTCCGGCACATATTCCAAGGCCAGGCCAAGGTGTGCGTCGTCTTCCGGCACATGCTTAACCGCCAAATGGCACAGTTCCGCCGTCCGCAGGGCTTCAGGCACAAAACGCAGGGCTTCGCCGTTATTCTCTACCGCCAAGCGGCATAACTCAGGGGTCCGCAGGACTCTGGGCACGTACTGCAGAGCCACACCCTCATTCTCTATGGCGATGCGGCAGAGTTTAGCCGTCCGCAGCTCTTCAGGCACGTATTTAAGGGCCCCGCCGCTTTTCTCCACCGCCAGGCGGCAGAGTTTAACCGTCCGCAGCTCTTCGGGCACATACTCTAAAGCCCCGTAATAATCATTCACCGCCAGATAGCATAACTCAGGAATCCGCACGGCCCGGGGCACGTATTTAAGGGCCTCGCCGTTTTTCTCCACCGCCAGGCGGCACAGCTCCTCGGTGCGTAACGCTTCCTGTATGTACTTAAGGGCCCGTCCATTATTCTCCACCGCCAGGCGCCGCAGTTCCATGGTCCGCACTTCCAGGGGCACGTACCAAAACATCAAGCCGTTTTTCTCCACCGCCAGGCGGCACAGCTCCTCGGTCCTTAGGGCTTCGGGCACGTATTCCAGAGCATAGCCGTCATTCTCCACGGCGATACGGCATAGTTCAGGCGTCCGTAGAGCTTCGGGCACATACTCAAGGGCAACACCGTTATTCTCTACGGCGATACGATACAAGTCTGCGGCCCAGGGTTCTTTGGGCACATAGGAAAGGGCCTCCCCGGTCTTTTCCACGGCCATGCGACACAATTCCTCGGTTCGCAGCTCTTCAGGCACATAGCCCAAGAGCCAGCCGTTACCTTTCATGGCCATCTGGCACAATTCCGCCGTCCGTAAGTGCTTAGGCACATATCCTAAGGCCCAGCTATTTTTCTTCACGGCGATACGACACAGTTCCTCGGTTCGTAGCGCTTCAGGCACATATTCAAGCGCCCGGTAGTTACGCTCCACGGCCAGACGGCACAATTCCAGGCTTACATATTTTGCCGGAATGTTTTTGAGCTTATGGGCGTCTTTTTTTATCATTTCCAAATACTGCGTGGTTTTATCCTCCGTATGTTTAGATCCCCGGTCTTTGATCCAGCTGTGCAGGCGTTTTTCAATCTCTCGTTTAAAACAGGTATTTCGGGCAGTTAGGGCATTGCGTACTTCCCGTTTCTTGGGGTTGCCGAATTCACTCCAAGAGAACTGCCACTGTTCTTCCGCATGAACAAAGCCGTCTTCAATGACGTAATACCCGCAGATTTCAGTTTCATGCTCCGCGTCATGGGCTTTAAGGGTCAGGAAAAAGGAAAGGGAGGTAAAATCTTCTTTAATAAGCTGTTGCAAAAGCTCCCCTGGGGGAACGGAACTGTTTACTGCGGCGAAGTGCAGGTATTCAGGATCAAATATTTCCACCACCCCCTTGTCCTTAGTCATCATTTTTTTGAGTTCATCTTCTCGCTTAGCCACTGCCTCATGGAACCGGTGGATTTCCGCCTCATTCCCTTTGGGATAAACGGAAAGTTCATACGAATAACTATGCATATCTTTCATACTGCATCCTTGATTAAAAGTACCCTAAACCGCTGGTTTCGCCCTCGTACCGGGAATCCCTCCCGCAGGAGGGGAGAGCGCTTCCAAAAACCGCAGCCTATGGCCCAGCGGCGACCTCTCCCTACAGAGATACTCACTAAATATAAGAAAAAGGCTCCAAAGGTTCAAGTCGAAGGGCTTATATCCACGGGCAGGCGCCCTACGTTCCTGTATCCCCGCACCTCGATACGTCCACCCCAAGACTTAGTTGCGAAAGCTGTGGATGGGGGGGGGGATTCGGCCGCCACGGGCAATAAAGGCGTCGCTTTGCACCGGGTTTACCGCCATGATAGGGGCCCCTCCCAAGAGACCGCCGAATTCGGCCCACTGACCGGCTTGTTTACCCGGCACAGGGATGACCCGTACTGCGGTGGTCTTGTGGTTCACCATGCCGATAGCCATTTCGTCGGCAATAATGGCCGCAATGGTGACTGCAGAAGTGTCCCCCGGAAGAGGGATCATGTCCAAACCCACGGAACAGACGCAGGTCATGGCTTCCAGTTTATCTAGACTCAGGGACCCCGTCCGGACTGCAGCGATCATGCCCTCGTCTTCGGACACGGGGATAAAAGCCCCCGAAAAGCCCCCCACATGAGTAGAGGCCATAACCCCGCCTTTCTTGACCATGTCCGTAAGCAGGGCTAGGGCCGCCGTAGTACCGTGGGCGCCTGTGGAGCCAAGGCCCATGGTCTCCAGAATCCGGGCCACGGAATCCCCCACCGCCGGGGTCGGGGCCAGGGACAAATCCAAAATGCCAAAGGGAACCCCCAACCGCCGGGCCGCTTCCATGCCCACTAATTGACCCATCCGAGTGATTTTGAAGGCGGCTTTTTTAATGAGCTCCGCAAGTTCGTCGAAACTAGCCCCCTCATGGGCTTCTAAGGCCGCTTTGATCACCCCAGGCCCTGAAACGCCCACATTAAGACAGGTTTCCCCTTCCCCAGGACCGTGAAAGGCCCCAGCCATGAAGGGATTGTCCTCCGGGGCATTACAAAACACTACAAGCTTGGCGCAACCTAGACCGTTGTGGGAAGCGGTCAGCTCCGCAGTTTCCCTCACCACTTCTCCCATCCGCCGGACTGCGTCCATGTTGATGCCGCTTGAGGTACTGGCCACATTGACCGAGGCGCAGACCCGGTCTGTACGGGCCAAGGCGCGAGGGATGGAATCAATCAAGCGACGGTCTCCCAAGGAAAAGCCCTTCTGCACCAGGGCGGAAAAGCCTCCCACAAAATCTATGGCCAATTCCTTGGCCACCTCGTCCAGTACCTGGGCATAGGGGGTGTAGTCCGTATCATCCGCAGCTGCGGCCACTAGGGCCAAGGGGCTTATGGAAAGGCGTTTATTAATGATGGGGATGCCGTATTCGATTTCCAAGGCCCGGGCGGTACTTACCAAGGGACCGGCGACCCGAAGCAGCTTTTCCCGGATTCTCCTTCGGGTTTCCCCTCCTGACGCGGCGGCGCAGTCCAGGAGGGATACCCCCAAGGTGATGGCCCGGATATCCAAGTTAAAGCGGAGGAACATATCCACCGTTTCGGTGATCTCAAAAGGCGTAAATAGCATAGAAATATTATAGAAGAAAAAGCGCGTTCATTATAGCCCTAAACCCTTGCCTTTATCCTACCTTAAACTTCGCGATTTCTCCGTTCAAGGTAGTGATGGACTCATGGTTAGCGCCGCTTATATCGTTCACGTGGTTTGCCGCGCTGACGATCAATGCCGCTCCACTAGCCATCTCATTCATACCGCTGTTTATCTCGTTACTTATCCGCTCTAGAATGGCGCTCTGCCCTTTAACCTCGGTTCCTTCTGCAGCGATTTCCACGGATGCGGTCTTTACCAATTCGGTGATGCTTTTGAGCCGGTCTATCTCTTCCAGAATGATACGGTTTCCCGCTTCCTGGTCTTCCATAGCGCTCCGGACAAGCCCTTCCTGATTGGCCACCAGGGCTACGCCCTCGCTGATATGCTCGAATTCCTTGAGCATCACCGGGATAGACTGGCTAATCGTATCTATAGCGTTCTTGATTTTCTGAAGCACCTGGGCGATGGTGTGGGATTGTCCGCTGGAATCCTCCGCGAGCTTCCTGATTTCATCAGCCACCACGGCGAAGCCTTTACCCGCTTCCCCGGCGTGGGCGGCTTCTATGGCGGCGTTCATGGAAAGGAGGTTCGTCTGGCCGGCTATGTTCTGCATCACCGCGTTGATCTCCAAGAGACCCTGGGACTCTCGCTCGATTTCCTGAATGTCCGCCACCACCTGCTCAAGCCCCTGCCTGCCGGTCTCCGAGGCTTTGGCGAGGCTTAACACATTGCCCTGGTTTTGGCTCAGGGTTTCCGCGATGGAGCGGATCCGGACCAGCATATCCTCGATGGAAGCAGAGGACTGGGAAACACCCGCGGACTGAGAAGCGATATGGGTATTAAGCTGTTCCACATGGGAAAGAAGCCGTTCCATCGCTTCATAGGCTCGATGTACTTCCGTAACTTGGACGGCCACCTGTTCCTTCATCCGCTGAATCGCGGCGGTAACTTCATTGACCGAGGAGGCGGTCTCGTGGGTGTTGGAGGTAAGCTCCATGCCCGTATCGGACAGGGACAGGGTCATGGTTTTAATGATCCGCAAGAGCTCCCGCATCTTTTCAAAGGTAAGGTTGAGAAATGCCGCCAAGGCCCCTAGTTCATCTTTGCTTTTAATAGGAATCGTTTTGGTTAAATCCCAATCCGCAGCGATTTCCTTCAGGGTATCCATCATCTTACGGAAAGGCTTTCTGATGGTAAGGGCGATGAAAACCGAAAGCAGCAGGGAAAACACGATGGCGATAAGGTCGGCTATCTTCAACTTCAGGATAGTCCCCAACAGGAAGGCGACATACCCCTGGTACACATCCTCCCGGGCTTGGCTAATACCCTGAAACACCGCGTCTATATCTCCGGCGATCTGAGCGGCCAGGGCCGAGGCCCGGGAAAAGTCTACGGATACGAGCCCGGGGTTTCCCTCGTACCCTTCGGGATCCCCCAGTCGCACGATAAGCGGCGCGTACTCGGTATTCAGCGTGGTCTTTGCCCGGTCCGCATGCTGCGCCAGGGGCTGGATAATCGCGGAATCCACCAAAGGGTCTGCTTTCAGCGCCTGAATCACCTGGTCAAGGGAAGTGGAAAGCTCCTTTGCGCCTTGGTCAAATTGCCCCTTAAGTTCCCTACCCTTTGGGGCATTTTCAAGATGGGTATAGAACAAGGCGCTGTTTGCGGTTTCTGCCAGGGCATGGAAGGAAGCGCGGGCGCTCTGGGCCAGTCTTTCGGTACGAACCGCCCCATTGAGGAGCATACCACAAGCCATGTGGCAATTTTCAATGGTATTGATGCTCAACCAGCTTATCACCGTAAAGATTCCCGCGATAAACAGGGAACCACATAAAAATTTTGCTCCGATGGGAAGGTTCTCGAAAAACTTCATGGTATAACCTCATTATATGTATATGAAACAACCTACTATGGTGCTGTTTTAAGATAGGAATATGAGTATTTATTATTAGTATACCTTGACTAAAAGTCAACATCGATCCGGGGCGCCGGGCGAGTTTCGTTATCCGATTGACAGTTACCATGGTATGATCTACCTTGGTGAAAATGAAGATAGAAAGATGAGTATGCTGACTATGGTAGGTATAGTTGTAGTATCTGCAGGGCTTGCGGCGGCACTGGTGATCTTGTTCTATAGA
>JAITJK010000023.1 GCA_031278935.1 Spirochaetaceae bacterium
CGAAGCAGAATAGCCCGAACCCGTACTACAAAGGCCGCAGGCCCCGCAGCTTTGACAAAGGAGATACCGTGATAACTGGGGCAGGGTTCGGTGACCCCCGGGAACTTACCGCTGGCTTCCCAGTCAAATTTACCGCTGTCCACGATGACGCCCCCCAAGGAGGTGCCATGACCGCCGATGAATTTGGTAGCCGAATGAATGACTAGGTCCGCGCCGTACTCAATGGGTCGAAGCAGATAGGGAGTCGTAAAGGTCGCATCCACCACCAGGGGGATGCGGTGCTCATGGGCGAGTTTGGCCAAAGCCTCGATATCAATGATATTGGAGTTGGGATTCCCCAAGGTTTCGATGAAGATCGCCTTGGTCTTGGGCTGTATGGCCCGGGCAAATCCATCTGTTTCTTCAGGGTTTACGAAGGTGGTGGTAATCCCGTACAGGGGCAAGGTATGGGCCAAAAGGTTATAGGTGCCCCCATAAATGGTCTTGGCCGAGACAATATGATCCCCTGCCTGGGCGAGGTTAAGGAAGCTATAGGTAACAGCTGCGGCCCCAGATGCCAAGGCCAAAGCCGCCACGCCCCCTTCCAAGGCGGCTATGCGTTTTTCCAACACCTCTTGGGTGGAATTCGTCAGTCGATTGTAGATGTTCCCCGGGTCGGTAAGGCCGAAGCGGGCTGCAGCATGGGCGGAGTTATGAAACACATAGGAGGTGGTTTGGTAAATCGGTACGGCCCGGGCATCGCTGGCCGGATCCGGCTCTTCCTGGCCGATGTGTAACTGTTTCGTTTCAAAGGCCCACTGATCGGTATGGGTTTTAGGCGCCATAGGTATTCTCCTTTATCTATGCATCATGGGGTTCTCATACCAAAAAATCAAGGGTATTTTTATCGTGGCACCAGTATATACTAAAAGTTTCTAGCCCGATTAAAGCAAAACCACATCTTCGACCCGTATTATGCTCTATGAGATCATTGCGGGTACTTCAAAACGGAGTGTGGTACGAAATACGCACTCGTATCAACAACCGAGAGCCCTTGTTCCAGCGGCATAGAGCCTTGGCCCTGTTTGCTAAGGTCTTTCGGGAAACGAAGCAGCGGTTTGTCTTCGAGATTCGTAGCCTGTGTATCGCCGAGGATGAGCTTAGGTTCTATATCAAGCCTGTGCAGGGCTTACAACTTCCAGTTATCATGAAATGGATGAAGCAGGTGTTCGCCCAGCGCTACAATCAAGCGGAGGGCCGGGAGGGGCATATCTGGGGCGACCGGTATAGGTCGCGGATACTCACGAGAGAGCCTCCTAAGATGGAGGACACGGGGGAGGAGGATCCGAGGACTAGGGTCAGACCCCAGCATGAAGAATCCCCTCCCAACCCCTCCCTGCCGCCCCTCTTCCCTCTTCCCCTCGTCCCCGCCCCTGAATAATCGGCCTTAGACCTCTATGGTCGCTCAAAGCGCAGACCTTCCCGGCCCGTCGTTCTCGGCTTGTTTTCCCCGGCGTAACGTGGTATCTTCCTTGTTATATGAAAGTCGCCATCATGTTTGGATCTCCCTCAGATACCCCGGTCATGGAAAAAGCTGCCCAGGTACTGCGGGAATTAGCGGTGTTCTACAGTGCCCATATCCTTTCCGCCCATCGGACGCCGGAACTCCTGCATAAGACCGTGAAAGAACTAGAAGACAACGGGACCGAGGTGATCATTGCCGGTGCCGGGCTCGCGGCGCACCTGCCTGGGGTTATTGCCAGCCTCACGACGATTCCGGTAATCGGGGTTCCTATCAATGCGGGGAGCCTAGGGGGTATGGACGCCCTGTTGTCCATGGTTCAGATGCCCCGGCCTATTCCGGTGGCCGTAGTAGGGGTGGACAACGGGGCCAATGCAGCGCATTTGGCCTGCGAGATCCTGGCCCTCAAATACAGCGACTTACGCGAGCGGCTTAGGGCCTTCAGGGCCGCCGTGAAAGCGGAGGGGGAAAAAAATGGGGAGAAGGTGGCATTATGACGCATGAGATGAAAAGCGGGAAGCTCTTATACGAGGGCAAGGCCAAGCAGGTTTACGCCCTAACGGATCCCGGGAAGGAGGACCTGGTTATTATCCATTACAAGGATGATGCCACGGCCTTTAACGGGGAAAAGAAGGGGCAGATTCAAGATAAGGGGATTATGAATACGGCCATTGCGGCGGGGCTTTTTGCGGTGCTGGAACAGGCCGGCATCCCCACCCATTTTGTGTCTCTCCTGGGGGAACGGGATATGCTGTGTAAAAAGGTACGGATCATTCCCTTGGAGGTGATTGTGCGGAATGTGGCCGCCGGATCCATGGCCAAGCGTCTGGGCCTGGTCGAGGGGACGCCCTTGAAAACCACGGTGTTCGAGCTTTCCTACAAAGATGACGCCCTGGGGGACCCTCTCATCAACGCCTATCATGCGGTGGCCATAGGGGCTTCTACCTTTGAGGAAATTAACGAGATTTTGGCTTATACCGCCCAGGTTAATGAACGGCTTTCCCTATTTTTTGGGGAAAAGGGGATTAAGCTCATTGATTTCAAGCTGGAATTTGGCCGTACTACTCCGGGAGAAGGGAAGCTGGTGGTGGCCGATGAGATTTCACCAGACACCTGCCGCTTATGGGATGCCCAAACCAACAAAAATCTCGACAAGGATCGGTTTCGTCGGGATTTAGGGGATGTTCGGGAAGCTTATGCCGAGATTCTGAAGCGTATAGGCGGCTAAATGGACCGACAAAACCAAAACCTCGAAACCGGGGGGGTACATTCTCTAACTGGCAGTGAGGGTAAGTCGCTGAAGGGTCCCCCGCTTCTTGATTCCAGCGCAGCGCCTCAATATGCTTCCACGGCAGATGGGGAGGATGCTTTGCATGAGGCTTGCGGAGTACTGGGGGTCTTCTGCGGGAATCCCCAGCAGGATGCGGCTTCCCTGGTGTATTATGGGCTTTTTTCCCTACAGCACCGGGGCCAGGAAAGCGCAGGGATTGCAGTAGTCCAGGACAAGGTCATTACTTGCCGTAAGGGCATGGGCCTTGTGGGGGACGTCTTTACCCCCGATACGTTTAGTACCCTCAAGGGGCCTATTGCGGTGGGCCATGTGCGGTATTCCACGGTCGGGACTAGCAGCATTGAGAACGCCCAGCCCTTTGTGAGTCGTTTCAAGCTGGGTTCCATTGCGGTGGCCCACAACGGGACCTTGACCAACGCCCCGGTGGTACGGGAACTCCTAGAAGATGCGGGGATAGGGTTCACCTCTTCCAGCGACAGCGAGGTCATCGTCAACCTTATCGCCAAAAACTACAAAAAAGGCTTAGAAAAGGCCCTGACTGATACGATTCAATTCATCAAAGGTTCCTACGCCCTGGTAGTTATGACCGGAGAATCCCTGGTGGGCGCCCGGGATCCCAATGGTATCCGGCCCTTATGCCTGGGGAAACTGGAGGATGGCTGGATTCTGGCTAGCGAATCCTGTGCCATTGATGCGGTGGGGGGGACCTTCGTCCGGGATATAGAGCCGGGAGAGCTTATCATCATCAATGCCGACGGGGTACTTTCCTTTAGTTTCAGTGAGAAAACCCGGCGGGGATCCTGCGCCTTTGAGTACGTCTATTTTGCCCGGCCTGACAGCGTGATTGACGGCCTGGATGTGTACGGATCCCGGATCCGGGCAGGAGAGATTCTTGGCCGGGAATCCGCGGTCCAGGCGGACCTGGTGATTGGCGTACCGGATTCGGGCATCCCCGCAGCTATCGGTTATGGTAGGGCTACGGGGACGCCCTTTGGCCTGGGTTTTGTGAAAAACAAGTATGTGGGCCGGACCTTTATAGCCCCGAATCAAGCGCTCCGGGAAAAAGCTGTTTCCGTGAAACATAACGTGATTCAAAGCGAGGTCCAGGGAAAACGAGTGGTAATCATCGACGACTCCATTGTCCGCGGTACCACGAGTCGCCGGCTGGTCTCTATCTTACGGAATGCCGGGGCCAAGGCGGTGCATATCCGGGTATCCTCCCCTCCGGTGCGTTTCCCCTGTTATTTTGGCATTGACACCCCACATCGGAAGGACCTGGCTAGCAACCTAAGCAGTGTAACCGAGCTGGGCGTTTCCCTGGGGGTAGACAGTCTGGCTTTTATCTCCGTGGAGGGGCTTTTAGAATCCCTGGCTGCACAACACGAGACCGGGGGCTACTGTCTCGGCTGTTTCACTGGCGAGTACCCCATCCCCGTTCCCGGTGAAGATTTTTATCCCCCAGGGGCTTAAAGCCTCTGAACTCGCAGTGACCCTAAAGATAGAGGAACGAAGGGACGTGCGCCTTTATCCCTCACCACACGGTCCCCGTACGCCCCACAGCAGGTGGGGTAGTTAGGGGTTTTCGTTTAGTTCGTGGATTTCTTTGAGGCCCCGGAGCTTGAAGATGGCTTTCTCTTGAATTTGACGAACCCGTTCACGGGTTATGCCCAAAAGATGACCCGTTTCTTCCAGGGTCAGTGGGCCTTCACCAGCCAGGCCAAAACGAAGCTGTAGGATATTCATTTCCCGTTCCGAAAGACGGGAAAGAATTGCTTCCAGAGTCTCTTGAAGCGTAGTGGAAAAGGCCAGCTCAAAGGGCTCCGCCTGGGTGTCGTCTTTGATGAGGTCCGCCAAACGGGTAAGATTTCCGTCATCCACAATGGTATCCAGACTGGTGATTTCTTGGGAGAGCTTCACAATCTCCTTCACCTTGGCAATGGACAGACCCAGGTATTCGGATAGTTCTTCGTTGCTGGGGTCCCGGCCTAAATCTTGGGTTAGCTGTTTGGAAACAAAGTAGCACTTTTTAATGATGTTGAGCATATGAACGGGAATGCGGATGACCCGGCCCTTATCGGCAATACTCTTGATGATGGCCTGACGGATCCACCAGGTGCCGTAGGTGGAAAACCGGCAGCCACGAGTATAATCAAAGCGATCCACCGCTTCGATGAGGCCAATGTTCCCTTCATCAATGAGGTCTAAGAGGGATAGGCCCCGGTGCTGATAGTTCTTGGCAATGGACACCACCAGGCGCAGGTTCGCGTTAATCATCTTGCTTTTATACATTTGCAGGGCATTATCCAGGGCAAGGCGCTCTTTCTTATAGTTTCCGTCATGCTCCCGGTCCTTATAGGCTTGGTCCAACTCCGCCCGTTTGCGCCGAATGACCACGATTTTTTCACCAAGACCCTGCTCTTCCTGGACCGTTAGCAGCGAAAACTTGGAAATCTGCTTGAAATACAGGGACAAGGGATCGGTCTCTCGAGGAATCTTAGACTTTTTTGAAGACCGCGCCAGGTGGCTTGCTTTACCGGTACGGTTCGCTTTCATGCCCTCTTCCTCCATAGCGTACAGATCGATCTCTTGGGGCACCGCTTCCCGCTCAAGTGCGGATGTTGTTCTTACCATGCCATCTACCCTCTTTAATGTTTTTATACTGTTTCAATCCACGGACTCCCACGAAGCGCGGCAACGCCTTTACCGCAGGTTTCATATCCCGTCTAACCCTTCAGGTCCGTGGCGCTTTTGCGGGATCAATGGGGGTATTGCTCTGATACACCAAAAAAAATAATTGGGGCTTTTTGGATACCGTGTCAAGCCCTAACTTCCCGAGTTCAGTCCCCGAAGCAACCTTGTCTCCTTGTTTTACGGATAAACGTTCACACCCGCCATAGACGTATAGATATCCGCCCGTTACTTGGACGATCACCACCCTGCCGAAACCCCGGTAGGGGCCGGCGGATACCACGGTTCCGGTGGTAAGACTTTTTACGGCCTCGGATTTCTCCCCTACCAGCACCACGCCGTATACTTTTCCGGTCATATAGTTCACTTCTTTTGCGGCCACGGGCCAACGCAGGGCTTTCCCGGTTTTAGCCGCCCCCTGGGGAGCCGTGGCGGCGGGCTTGGTCCGGGTAACGGGCACTTCCTTTTCCGGCTCGTTCAAGGGAATTTTGAGGAGGTCCCCTTCTTTGAGCACATAGCTTGCACCCAAACCGTTAGTTTTCCGCAGGGTATCCAAGGAGATGGCATGCCGCCGGGCAATACTGTACAAGGTATCCCCTTTAAGCACCTGGTATTCCGTAAAACCGGCGGTTTTGGCGCTCGGCACGTTCAGGCGTTTCCCGATGGGCAACTTTTGGGGGTCTGTAATACCATTAGCCTTCATCAGGGTATCAATATCAATTTGGTAGGAACGCGCTATGGAATAAATGGTATCTCCTCCTTGCACAATATGGACAGTCTCCTCTGCACCGATATACATAGTTGCATAGATACAGAGCAGCATGGTATAGAAAAGAGGATGAAGACCACCGGATCCCATGTTCATACTCTACTATATCGGTTTTTTTGCCTTTTTTCTATGCTATAAGAACATATATAGCCTGGTTCGGCAAAATACGCAAGAATTTTCTTTTACCCCCTGCCGTCAAGGCGTATTGGGGGGCCCTAGGATTAGGGGACAGGACCGGGCATATCAGGTATACTCAGGACATGAGTATTGAGATTGAACTCAAAGTTTGGGTGGAGAACCCTGAAGCCCTGCGAAAGACCCTAGACTCCCGGCTGGCGCCGGCGGCCCGGATCTTTGAGAAAGACGATACCTACTGGCAGCCCACGCTTCCCAACCCCGGTATTCCGCCGTCGGGGATTCGGGTCCGCAAAGAAAGCCTTCGGGATTCCCAGGGCAGCAGTACCCGGCAGGTGCTCGTAACCTACAAGACCAAGGAAGTGCGGGAGGGGATCGAGGTAAATCACGAACGGGAATTGAGCGTATCCGACGGCGCGACCTTGGAAGATCTCCTTCGGCTGCTGGGTTTGGCTCCGGGGATCGGGAAACACAAGCAGGGTTGGGCATGGACCACCGACGGAATCACCGTGGAGCTTACCCGGGTATCGGAACTGGGCTGGTTTTTGGAGCTGGAGATTCTAGGGGAAGATGACCGGCCTGAAACCGTAGCCGCCGCCCGGCGTCGCTTAGAGAACCTCTTAGTCCACCTGGACATCCCCCAAGATCGCATCGAACCCCGGTACTACACAGAACTCCTCGCCCATGCCCATTTGCCCTAGAGGCATGGTGAGAGACCGCCTAGTGATGGCCTAGGGCTTTAAACCTCTCGCTTCCGCACGTCCTATGCCGGTCCTGTAGGGGCAAGCCGTGATTGCGAGCAATCCAACCAAGCCGTTACCGCCCTTTTTACCCAGTACAAAATCCTATAGGTTGTTTGAAATCCCCTATACACCGGCTGGTCAGAATAGATACCTGGTACAAGATACTTGCCTAATCTCCTCTCGGCTATGACACTCCGTACCCCCAGGGTCAGTCCTGTAGGCGAATTTAAATCCTGTACCCCAGGGTGCCTTTGGGGTATACTGGACCTATGAATCAGCAAGATCCTAGGGCCGAGTTTTCTTATGTTGCCTATACGGGCCATGACCCCCGTTTTGACCGGCAAGAGGATGATGCGTATGTTAATCCCTTACTGCCCGGTTTTTATCCGGATCCGGCGATCTGCCGCAGAGGGGAGGACTTTTTTCTGGTCCTTTCTTCCTTTTGTTATTATCCCGGAGTCCCCATCTTTCATTCTCGAGATTTGATCCATTGGGCGTCTCTGGGACACGTGCTGAACCGGCCTTCCCAGCTCGATCTGGACGGGATGAGGTTGAGTCGGGGCATTTATGCACCCTCTATCGCTTATAATCCCCATAACCAGACGTTCTACTTAATTACTACCTGTGTGGACGGCATTGGTACTTTTATCGTAAAGACCGATGACCCTTTTGCCCAGTCCTGGTCTCCGCCAATTCCCCTGCCCCAGGTGGGCGGCATTGATCCTTCGCTGTTCTTTGATCATGACGGTGCGGCGTATATTGTGCATAACGACGAACCTCCAGGACCCCCTGAATGGAGCGGACACCGGGCCATTTGGATACATCATTTCGACCCCGCCACAGACACAAGCTTTGGAGAGAAAACCGTGATTCTCGACGGGGGCGTGGACCGAAGCACCAAGCCTGTCTGGATCGAGGGTCCGCACTTGTATCGGGTCAATGGTGCGTATTTCCTCATGGCCGCTGAGGGCGGCACTAGCGTAAATCATGCGGAAGTGATCCTGCGTTCTCATGACGTGAAGGGGCCTTATACGCCTTTCCACAGAAATCCTATTCTGACCCAGCGGGATTTGCCGGAACCTCGGCAGCATATCGTTACCAGCGTAGGCCACGCGGACCTGGTCGAGACCCAGAACGGGGAATGGTACGCGGTGTTTCTTGGGTGCAGGCCCTACGAGGGTAATCATTACCATACCGGAAGAGAGACTTTTTTGTTGCCCGTAACCTGGGAGGAGGGGTTTCCGGTGATTCTGGAACCGGGGAAACCAGTACCGAGGTTAGTAAAAAAGCCGAATCTGCCCCCGCAGCCGCAGCACGCCACAGGTACGGGTAACTTTCGGTGGCGGGACAATTTTTCCTCGGAGCAACTGGGCTATGAATGGTCCATGCTGCGGACGCCCCGGGGCGAACCCTGGTTTCGCCTTGAGGGAAGGCTGATACTCAGGGCCACGGAGGCGAGTATCTACGATGCCACAAATCCTGCATT
>JAITJK010000199.1 GCA_031278935.1 Spirochaetaceae bacterium
CCTGGTTAGGCAAACAGGCCACCCATTGTCCCCGACCGTGAACGGCCCCTGCGGCTACACAGGTCTGATTCTTACAGGGGGACGCAAGGATTCGGGCCTTCCCATCTTCCACCTGCACCACCGTCTCCCCCAGGGGACCTGGCACGGCGATCAGCTCCTTGGCGTCCTGGGGAAAAAGCCACCGCTCTCCCGCCCCGGTAATGAGGAAACGCCTCGCCTCGCCCTTGGGAGCATAGACGCGGAGACTGGCAAAGAGGATAAACCCTAAGGCTAAACCCAGGGCCGCCAGGTCCAGGGGCTTAACCAGTGAGATCACTTTCACGGGATCACTCTAGCATGGTAAGCCTCTCCTAACAAGACGCCCCCCAGGTCCCCGTGCAAGAAACGAGACGCCCCACCCTCTACCCCACGCGGTCCGTCAGGGCACGGCAGGTGGGCCTCCAGGGCAGGTGGTTAGATACGGTAGTCGCTCCAGACTTCGTCAGCGGAATAAATCTTGGCAGCGGAGAACTGAAGGTAGACAAAGGCGGGATGGGCTTCTTTTATCTCGTTCCATTGCTTTTTGTCCATATCCGCTTCCAGGACCTTGTCCCCGCTCAGGGTTTTCACTTCTACCCGGACCCGGCTACCCAGCAGCCGGTGGCTTACAATCCTAGCTTTAATCCCTTGGTGGTCCTGGTCAGATACACTAATCCCCACATCATGGGGCCGTACGAAAAAGGAGACCCCATCGGGGTCTGACCCCGCCTGCACTGGCTCGTCTACCTGGGGTTCTTCCGTATCCAGCCGCAGGGCTCCCTTTTCGAGTCGGGCGTGAAACAGATTCACATTACCCAAGAAGCCGTATACAAAAGGATTTGCCGGGTTATCGTATACCGCTTCGGGAGTACCCACCTGCTCAATCTTCCCCTTATTCAGGATTACGATAGAATCCGAGACTTCCAGGGCTTCTTCTTGGTCATGGGTAACAAACACGCTGGTAATATGGATTTCATCGTGCAGAAACCGCAGCCATCGCCGTAGTTCCTGCCGGACTTTAGCGTCTAAAGCCCCGAAAGGCTCGTCCAGGAGCAGTACCTTAGGCTCCACCGCCAGGGCCCGGGCTAAGGCCACCCGCTGTTTCTGACCGCCACTGAGTTCGCTGGGAAGCCGGTTTGCCATACCCACCAACTGGACCATGGTCAAGAGCCGCATAACCTTATCCCGGATTTCTTCCTTACTGGGCCGTTGAGCTTTAGGCCGGATTTTAAGGCCAAAGGCCACGTTTTCAAAGACGCTCATGTGCTTAAATAGGGCGTAATGCTGAAATACAAAGCCCACTTTCCGGTCTTTGGTCTGTTTATAGGTGGCCTCTTCTCCAAAAAAACGGATACTCCCTGAATCAGGGGTCTCAAGCCCGGCGATAATCCGCAGCAACGTAGTCTTCCCTGAGCCCGAAGGCCCCAGGAGCGCGGTAATCTCCCCTTGGGGAATGGTTAGATTAATATCATCCAGGGCCACAAACGTATCCCGATCCCCAAAGGTTTTAGAAACATGCCCAATCTCTATCATTTTCCTGTCTCCCTTTCTCCGGTGTGTTAGTATGCAATTCCGGTGTCCTCTTACCAGCGGAGGGATACGCCGGGGCCTGCCTGGGTCCTTAACTCCGCTGCTGGGTTCCCCCTGGGGCACCCCCTTCCCCAGGCCTCACGACCCATCAGGGGCTATGCCCCCCCCAGGGCAGGTGGTCGATGATGGTTTTTACCACCAAGCTTGCCAGAGCGAGGAGGGTCAACAGAGAGGCCACCGCAAAAGCAGCGTTGAACATATATTCCCCGTACAAGATGTCGATGTACAAAGGCATAGTGGTGGTAATCCCCCGAATAAGCCCGGAAACCACGGATACCGCCCCAAATTCCCCCATAGCCCGGGCGTTGGTAAGAATAATGCCGTAAAGAAGCCCCCACTTGATATTGGGGAGCGTAATTTTGATGAAAGTCTGCAAGCCCGTCGCGCCCAGAGTCAGCGCCGCTTCTTCGTCATCCTTCCCCATTTCTTGCATCAAGGGAATCAGCTCCCGGGCGACAAAAGGAAAGGATACAAAAGCCGTGGCCAGCACGATGCCCGGAACCGCAAACACGATCTTGATGTTATGCGCCATGAGCCAGGAACCAAACCAGCCGAAAGAGCCAAAGAGAAAAATAAACAAAAGCCCTGCAATGACCGGAGATACGGCAAAAGGTACTTCGATCAAGGTGATAAGTACGTTTTTTCCGGGGAACTGGAATTTCGTAATGGCCCAGGCTAGCATAACCCCGAACACCGTATTCAAGGGAACGCATATCAAGGCTGAAAGCACCGTAAGCCTGATGGAGGCAAACACATCCGTATCCGACAGGGCCTGGATATACACCCCGACCCCGGACTCAAAGGCTTCGGAGAAAATCGTAAGCAAGGGCAAAAAGATAAATATAAACAGAAAGGTTAAGGCCAAGCCCATGAGGATGGGCTTGATCCAGGGGGGTTCCCGGTTTATAGCGCTCAACTGGTCCTCCGTTTTTTGGTATACTCTTGCAGCACATTGGTGAGCAGCAGCAAGATGAAGGCAATTCCCAGCATGGTGAGCCCAATGGCGCTGGCCCCCAGGTAATCAAACTGCATCAGCTTCTTGATGATGAGCAGGGGGACAATCTCGCTTTCATAAGGCATATTGCTGGATATGAAGATGATCGACCCATATTCTCCCAGGCCCCGGGCAAAGGCCATGGTAAATCCGGTGAGGAGCGCCGGAAAGATGGACGGGAAAATCACGCGTGAGAAAATCTGAAAGTAGTTAGCCCCCAAACTGCTCGCCGCCTCTTCCAGACCCAGGTCCAGCTCTGCGATGACCGGCTGGACCGTGCGGACTACGAAAGGAAGGCCGATGAACACCAGGGCAATCACAATTCCCGCCCGAGAAAACCCCAGGGTGATGCCGAATTTCTGGAGAAAAGCGCCCAGAAACCCCAGGGGCGAGAAAATCGTTGCCAAAGCAATACCCGCCACTGCGGTGGGAATGGCAAAGGGCAGATCAATGCAGGCGTCAAGAATCCGTTTTCCGTAAAACTGATAGCGGGTCAAGATCCAGGCAATGATTAAGCCGAACACAAAGTTGATGAGCGCGGCAAACAAGGTGGATGAAAAGGAAACCTGAAAGGCTGCGATGACCCGAGGGGCTGTAACAATGAGCCAAAAGTCCTTAAAGGAGAGTTTGGTCGCGTACAAGATAAGGGCGCTCAAGGGTATGAGAATCAGCAACGACATATAGGTTATCGAAAGCCCTAGGGTTAAGCCAAACCCGGGCATTTTCACTTTGACGGTCTTTTTCCGCGTAACCATAGGCATACTCGCTCCTTGGGTTTAGCGTTGCTTCAATTCGCTCATGATCTGGTCAAACTTCCCACCGTCCGCGAAGTGGATGCGGTGAGCGGTTTTCCAACCACCAAAGGCGCCGTCAATAGTTACCAGCCGGAGGCTAGGAAACTGAGACGAAAATTCCTTGGCCGTTTCTGGGTCTGAAGGCCGGTAATAGTGCTTACCGGCGATCCGTTGCCCCTCTTGGGAATAGAGATAGCGCAAATACTCTGCAGCCGCGTCCTGGGTTCCGCGCTTCTGGACCACCCTATCCACCAGACTCACCGAGGGCTCGGCCAGGATACTCAGGCTAGGAACCACAATCTCAAACTTCCCCTTCCCCAGCTCGTCAATCGAAAGAAAGGCCTCGTTTTCCCAGGCCAGCAGCACGTCCCCTAAGCCTCGCTGGACAAAGGTGTTGGTGGCTCCCCGGGCCCCGGAATCCAGGACCGGTACGTTGCGGTACAGTTGTTTCACAAACCCTTGGGCCGCCTCATCGCTACCGTAGGTATCCCGGAAGTATGCCCAGGCCGCCAGGTAGTTCCACCGGGCTCCTCCGGATGTCTTGGGGTCTGGGGTGATGATTTGGATGTCCTCCCGGACCAGATCGTCCCAGTCTTTGATAGCCTTAGGATTTCCTGAGCGGACCAAGAAGACGATGGTAGAGGTGTAGGGAGCGCTGTTATTAGGAAACCGGTCTATCCAGTCTTCGGCGATGCTCTGGGACTTAGCGGCTATCTCGTCAATATCGTACGCCAAGGCCAGGGTAACCACATCTGCTTCCAAGCCTTCAATAACGCTCCGGGCCTGTCCCCCTGAACCGCCGTGGGATTGTTTGATACTTACAGTGGTACCGGTCTGGGCTTTGTAATACCGTGTAAAGGCGTCGTTATACTCCCGGTACAAGTCCCTGGTGGGGTCGTAGGAAACGTTGAGCAGCGTGATCGCCTGGGCCGTCTTCCCGGCATCCTTGGTTCCTTCGGCGTGCGCGGCCACCGCGCTTACCAAAAGGAACATTCCAAGGGAGCAGCCGTATCGCACCAGGTTCTTCCTTATTTTTTTCATAACTTATTACTCCTAAGGGTATTCATAGTTTATAATTACTATTGATTTAATAAGATATAACCGTAGCAATATTTTGTCAAGGCTTTTTACCCCTTTTTTGCTTTTTTTGAAAAAATACGGGGATTTTACTCAATCCGGTTAAAGCGCTGCCCCCGGGGAGTCCGTATACCAGGTATGTGTTCCTTAGAACAAACCCTTGCCCTCCTGCGGGAGTACCTCGTTCCCGCAGGCTGCGCCCTCTGCGGGAAGACCTTTCTCGACGGCCAAGAAGCCTGGTACGGTTTGTGCCAAGATTGCCGGGCCGCCCTGAGGGTACGCAAGGATACGCCTCGGTGTTCCGACTGCGGGCGCCCTTTGATTGCCGAGATAGACCGTTGCCTCCCCTGCCGAAGCCAGGAAGCCTCCGCTATAGACCAGGCGGTAAGCCTCTTCCCTTACCAGGGCAGCTACCAGCGCCTCCTTTCAGCCTACAAATTTGACGGATACCGGGCCCTAGGCAATGTCTTGGCCGAGGTCCTGGCAGCGGGCCTCTCCTGTTTTACCGGCCCGGAGGTACCCAATCCCGTGCTGATTCCCGTACCGCCTCGGCCCGGCAAGATACGGAAAACCGGCTGGGATCAGATCGACTATATCGGAACGCGGCTACACCGGGTCCATGGCCTTAGGGTGTACCGCTGCCTAAAGCGCCTCCCCTCACCGAGCCAAAAAGCCCTGAGCCAAGAAGCGCGGCGAACCAACCTCCTGGGCCGAATCCGCAGCACCAAACCGGTACCCCCGGAAGTTATTCTCTTCGATGATGTGATCACCACAGGCTCTACCCTAAACGCCTGTGCGGGGGCCCTGAAAGCCTGCGGCGCCCACCGGGTCTACGGGATATGCCTCTTCTACACCTAGGGCCTTGATACGGCTAGAGCTATCCGGTTTCGGCGGATCTGCAAGACAAAGCTTACTACGGTAAGGGCCAGCAATATCCCCTGGGGAACAAGCGTTTCCACGGTGGGATAAATACCCAGCAGGTCCACCGAACCCATGCCTGCCACGGGGGTAACGCCGATCACGTTCCCTTCCTGCAATTCCTTGATCCCTGAGCCGGTGAACGTAATAGACATGAGGAAAAGCAGGACGCTGGTGCCCAGGAAAAAGGGTTTTAGCGGGAGCCTGATGCTCAAGACCCGGATAAGGATGTAGATGATGACCAAGGCAACGCAGCCTATCCCTAAGCCAAGCCACACCATGTTGATGTAGATCTCGGTATTGGCTAACAGGGCTTGGTAAAACAGGATGGTCTCCGCCCCTTCCCGGAAAACCGCGAGAAAAGCGGCAAAAGCCAAGGAAAACATACTGCTCCGCTTGATGCCTTGTTCCACCTTCCCTTCGATATAACTTGACCAGGCCCCTGCCTCGGCCTTAGAGACCATCCAGTTGCTCACGTAAAACAGGACTACCACCGCTATCAGCATGGTAACCCCCTCGACGATCTCCTGGTTCTGCCCTCCGGCCACGCTGGTAATCTGGTTCAATATCCAGGCCATGAGGACGCTCACCCCCAAGGCGATGACAGAACCCCAATACACCGAGGGAATGCGCTTTTTATTACCGCTTTTGAAGAGGTAGGCGATGATCGCCCCCACGATGAGGATAGCCTCGAAGCCTTCCCGGACGATGATGAGCAGAGATTCGAGGAAAACCACCATAGCGCTCTCCTCCCGGCCGTCCAGCGCCGCCGCGTCCTCCCGTAGCCAGGTGGACAGGGTATCCAAGGCCGCGTTGACTTCTTCCGGGGCTGAACCCCGATTGATGGCCTTTTTTATGGCGCTGAACTGGTATTCCACCTGGGCTGCCCGGGCGCCGGAGATCCGGTTCAACGTAACCTTTTCAAAGCCGACTTTTTCGTAGAACTGGAAGTAGGCCACATCAACCTGCTCCTTGGCCCCTTGAGGGTCCCCGGCGACGTAGCGGGTCTTGGCTTGGTCCAGCACCGCAGCCATCTCATCGGCGGTTTTTGTCCAGCTCTTGGTTACCGCGACGGGTTCTTCTTTCCCGTCCAGCCGCCGGGCTGTTACGGACAACAGGTGGTTAAGCTGGTTAAAGTCCTCTCGCATCTCCTTTTGGGACTTACCAGAGTCCAGAGACATTTTTACATAGTCAAACCACTCGTCTATATTGTCCGCCCGGGCGTCGGAAATGGAAGCCCGGACGTTTTGCTGAAAATCGCCCTGGTAGTGTTCGGTATACGCTCGGTCCACCAGCGCCTTGGCTTCCCCCGCCTCCCCGGCCACAAAGCGGTAGTAGGCCTCGCTCAACACGAGGCGCATATCTCGTTCCCGCCCCTCCCAAAAGCCCGGATCGGCAAAAACCGGCGCGGCGATGAGACTTATAAGCGTCAGGATTAAGGCAGGCAAGGCTAAATTCTTCATGTTCACTCTCCCTGTTAGCACCTGCTAACACGAATCAAGATACCAAGTTATTCCCTTTCTGTCAAGAGTCCGTCTGCCTCTTCCCAACCCAGGCAGGTAGCCGCAGCAAGGAGCTGGGGCAAGAAAACGGGGGTCAGACCCCCAAAGGCCTGACCCCCCATTCCGCACACCCCACCGCTATTAGTAGGTGGGAATCGCTACAACGTCAAAGGGCTCTTTAGGCTCCCCAAACCGTACCAGAAAACGGTTCCCCCCA
>JAITJK010000118.1 GCA_031278935.1 Spirochaetaceae bacterium
TACAGACCCATAACAAGGAAATACCTAGAGCGCATCCAGTACCGGTTCCCCAAGGGTTGCTTGATTTTATTACCCAGGGAACGAAATTTTTGGTAGTCGGGCATAAGGATCCAGACGGCGATTGTATCGGTAGCCAACTGGCCCTAAGCAGCGCCTTACGCCGTCTTGGCAAGGAGGTGATTCCCTGTTCCGCCGGCCCTTTTAAACGTTCCGAGATATTGCCTTATAAGGATCGTTGCGTCCAGCACATCAGCGCCCAGGACCGGGAAGGGGCACGGGTGCTGATCCTGGATTGTGCGGCTCCCCACCGTACTGGGGATCTGGCCGAGGCCCTGGAAGGGCTTCCCCAAGGGATCATCGATCATCATGCGGTAGGAGATTATACCCAGGGAGTCGCCGGAGTGGTCTCCTTTATCGACCCCGGTGCGCCGTCGGTAACCTTTATGACCTTGAGCCTCATCGAAGCCCTGGGCCTGATCCCCTCCGCAGAAGAAGCGGAACTGTTGCTGTTCGGGCTGAGTACGGACACGGGCTTTTTTCGCCATGTGGATGAGCAGGGCGCGCCTACCTTTGAATATGCCGCCCGGATGATTCGCCGGGGGGCGAGTCCCAAACGAGTCTTTCAGCAGATGCACGGCAATAAAAGCCTCAATTCCCGGATCCTCATGGGGATACTGCTTACCCGGGTGCAGCCCTATTTTGAAGGACGCTTGGTACTCACCACGGAAACCTACGAAGAAACCCAGCGCTTCGGCTTGGAGGGCCGGGACTCGGATACCTTGTATCAGGTGCTTCTCGCGGTCGCGGGGGTGGAAGCCCTGGTGATCATTCGGCAGGAAACGGCGGAACACTGTACCCTGGGGCTCCGTTCCCGGAATCAGGTGAACGTCGCGGAAATTGCCGCCCGATTTTCCGGAGGGGGCCACAAAAACGCTGCGGGGTGCCGCATAAGGGGAACCATCGAAGCTATCCGCCCACAAATTCTGAGCGCTTTTGCCCCCCAGTTCGGCGACGCCACGCCGTAGTCCGGTGCCCTATATTCGTCTCTAGGATAAGACAGTCGGAGACAAGGTCCGTCCTAAAACCGGGCAGCGACTTTACTGGATTGCTTCGTTGCACTCGCAATGACGGATGGCCTCGCTTGTAATGCCGTTATTTACAAAAACCAGCGTTCATTCGTATAATTCACACACTTTTTTCTTTTCGCCGAACTCACGTTATACTATCAGCACTTTCTGGATAAGCCTTATTCCTCTCCCAGAAGCCTCAGCTGCCTGGCGGCAGCGTCTGATAGGGCTTCGTAGCGGTTTACCGTCCCGTCGCTCTGGATGGGTAGCGGCGCGAGAAAGGCTGCGACGTCCTTTACGGGGCTCGCGGCAATCTCCCGGTCCAGGACTTCAAGGTGGTTACAGAGTAGCGTCTTTTCGGCTTCCGGACGCTCCACCGCGCACTTTTCTCGCAACAGCATCGCCGCTGTACGGGTCAGGGATTGCAGCCGGGTAAGGCCCTGCACCAATTCCTGTAGGGCCCTGTGGTAGTGCTCCTGCCGTCTGCGGCGCTGCTTCGAGCCCATAAAATCCTGCTGAACCTGGGCAAAGGCCCTCCTCAAAAGTAGGTCTATTTCCTCCCGCTGGATGGGTAGAGCGAGGAGGTCCGCCTCATCAGCTTCCACACAGCCCGATAAGGCGAGGCCCTCCCCAGAAAGCCGGTAATTCTTCAGTCCCGGCGTCCCGTTAAACCGGTTTTCAAACCAGGCGGCGTACAGGGATAAGCGCCGATCCGTGAGTACCCGGCTTCCATCCGCTGCGGAGGCCCAGAAGGGATTCCCGTCCCGCAAGGCCCGGAAAGAACGGGTCTCCCCGGGACTAAACCGGGTGGATTCCGAGAAGACCTGTTCCTCAAAGCGGGCTCCCTTAAAATGGGTTTTGAGACCCGGAAAAGCTAGGTCCAAACCCGCAATCCAGATGGAAGCCGAGCCGAGAAGACCCGCGAAGTCCCAGGCCGTGGTGGCCACTGATCCCCCCGCGCCGAGCCGTCCCTTGGGATCAAGTCGTTCTTCGATGAAGCTGCCCAAGGGGTACAGAGAAGCGCAGAGGAATTTCCCCCCGCAAGGGTGTCTCAAGACCGGGGGGTACACAGCAGATTCCACGATAAACCGGGTTGTGGGCAAGGAAACGCGGTCCAAATGCCGGAAGTTCCAGTATTGAGGATCTACCACCACCGCGAAATCCGGGGCAACCCCGGCCTGGACGAAGCATCTCAGGGCCGTATCCACCGCCACGATGACGCAGCGTTGGTGAATAGCCGGCAAGAGGGGGGCGATGCGGTCCAGGGACGGACCCGCCGCCGCGAGAAACGCCGGGATATGGGACGGGACCATGCCTTTCAAGCGCTTGATCCCCGGAAGGTCCCGGATGGCTTCAAGGTTCCGCATACCGTTGCGGACCCACCGGGTTCCGAAGCGGCGCAAGGTCGCCTGGTTGACCTCGTCCCGGGAAGTCCAGACCTTAATCTGCCGTTCTACTGCGGCGTACCAGTCCGAGTCAAGCTGCACAAGAGCGGAATTGCGGAGGACCCTAGGAGGAACCTTGCCTCTAGGGAAGTGGGTTTCGCTCAAGTGCAGGGCGCCGATAATCCCGTCTTCCCGTTCTCCTAGGACGACCATAAGGGAAGGGGTCGAAAAAAGCCGCCTCAAATCCCGGGTTTCCAGGGCCTTTCGCAGGATTTCAGCGCGGCGCTCCACCATAATAAGCGGACTCTCTGTAGGAAACCGTTCCCCCAGGGCATCCGCCGTATAGCCCAAGCCAAAACCTAAGAGGATTACCGGCCCCTCGCCTTGCACTGTTTCGGCCAAGCGCTGGCCTTCTCGTTTCGGATCCCGACGGGAATGAATAGATACCCCTCGGATGATCAGGGTAGGATCCCCAGACGCAGCGGTCTCTATCCGCAGGTCCTCCCCTTCCCCCCTCCCCTGGTGGTTCAGCTGCTCCAAGAGGCCAGGGAACTTGGCCGCAATAAGGGCCTTATTACCCTCCCAGGGACTCATCTCACTCATAGCACAGTTCCCTCCTTACTCCAGTTCCACGATGATGGTGGTATCCGCCTTTAAGGGGGTTCCTGGCGCAGGGCTTTGCCGCTTGACCCAGCCGTCTCCTCGAATTTCCAGATGCAGATCATCCCGAAGCAGCAGGGGCAAGAGCTGCCGTTTGGCATAGCCCGTGAGATTCGGCACCTTCCCCTCGACCAAGGGGATTTCTTCCTGGGGTAAGGTGATGGAGCCGGAATGGCGGACCTGGGGATTTCTTCCCCGGGGGATCCCTAGATAATCCACCAGGGCTTCTGCGGCCTGCCGTATGGGTGGGGCGGCGATACGGCCTCCCAGGTAGGATTCTCCCTGGGGCTTAATAATGACAATGTACAGGATTAGGGACGGTTCGTCTGAAGGAAGCAGGGCCATACAACTGGCAATAAAATCCGAACTGGAATAGGCTCCCGTAGTCGGGTCTACGTACTGGGCCGTACCGGTTTTAACCGCTAAGGAAAGGTCCTCCATGTTGGCCCGCCGTCCCGTACCGGTGCTGGAGGTAACGTCCATCATGTAGGAGCGCATGAGCTGGGTGGTTTCCGCCTTGAGGATCCGCCGAGGTGTGCCGGGATTATAGGCGCGTTCCACGCTGCCGTCGGCGGAGCGGATCCGGGAGACGATCCGGGGGGGGATGAGGATACCGTCGTTGGCTACGGCTGAAGCGGCCTGAATCATCTGTAGGGCAGAGACGGATATTTCTTGGCCCATGGCCATGGTCGGTTTAGAGCGGGCAGACCAGCGATCCACTGAACGGAAGAGCCCGGCGGTCTCTCCGGGACTACCGGCACCCACCCGGGACCCGAAGCCAAAGTCTTGCAGGGTCTTATAAAAGGCCTCGGCACTCAGCCGGTCTGCGGCGTACGCGGCCCCGGCGTTGCAGGAAAACCGGATGATTTCCCGGGCGCTCACGGTTCCATGGGCTCCCAGACAGTTGATGAGGACCCGTTCCCCCAGGTTGGTAACCCGTTCATACCGGCCATTACAGATGAAGGTACTGTTTCCCGTAATAGCCCCAGAATCCAGGAGCGCGGCCAGGGAAAAAACTTTGAACACCGAACCCGGTTCGTAGGCCCAGATGACGGGTCGGTTCATACGGCTGATTTCATCTGAATCTTTGAGGGCGTTGGGATTGTATCCCGGCTCTGACGCGGAGCCCAGAATTTCCCCAGACCGGGGATCCAGGGCAAGGAGCATCACCGCTTCGGCCTTATTCTCCCGCAAGGTTTGGCTCGCGATGGTTTCCAGGATATACTGCACATTAGCGTCAATAGTCAGGAGCACCTGGTTGCCGTCCCGTTCCCCGTTGGGGGCAAGCTCCGATTCAAAGGCGTATTCGATTCCCTCAAGACCCATCCCCTCATCCCCCACAAAGCCGATGATTTGGCTCGCCAGATTGCTTTCCGGGTAGATTCGGCCCACAATAGGCTCGATATTCACCCCTCCGGGAAGCTGATTGCGGATTTTTTGAATGGTTGCCTGGTCCACCTGCTTTTTAAGATAGAGAAAATCACTGGAAGCCGTGGTGATCCGCCGGATGATTTCATCCCGGGAAAGGTTAAGGAGCGGAGATAAGGTCTCGCTTAGGGCTTGCAGGTCTTTGATTTCAGGACGCCATACGCTAATGTTGGCCAGCCGGGTCTGCATCGCCAAGATCCGGCCGTTCCGGTCGAGAATAGCTCCTCGTTCGGTAAAGACTTTGGGGCTCGTAAGAGTTTCCGGCGCGTTAGCAGTGAGCATCAGCAGGGCATAGCGTAAGACCACCATAAGGGTAAGGAGGGAAAACAGGAAGAAGACTGCCAAGAACCGCCGATACAACCGCCCGGGATCGTACTGCTCTCGGTAGCGGTTTTGCGAAGGAAATGATTCTTTTCTTTCCCGGTCCCGTTTGCCGGTCCTCCCTGTGGTGGTAAACATCAACGCAGTAATACCCTGCCCAGGATATTACTCAAGGGGATGGGCCCATACGCGCGGGAATCATAGGAATGCGAGGGGTTATCCCCCAGGGCTATGAAGGCCCGTTCAGTGAGGAGCGCGCAACGTTTTACCGCAATGTCCCTGCCGGGGGTATAGAAGACCACCACGTCCCCTGGCTTAGGGGCAGTCCACCACAAAAGATACGTCTCCGCCCCGGGAAGCCGCAGGCCGTAGGCCAGTTTATGCACCACCAGTATGGAACCCGGTTGAATCGCCGGCGTCATGGATTGTCCCTCGGTAATCATAAAATCAAACAGGAAAAGCTTAAGGAATAGGGCAAGACATAAGGCCCCGCCAATGGTCTTTCCGGTCTCCATGGATGTATTATTTTCCATACTATACGTTTATAACAGTATAATCATTCTTGAGCCACCTGTCGATAATAAACCATGACGAATGATTTAATCCTTCAGCAATATATTAGTCGTCGTAAACCACCCGCTGCTGCGGTCCAAAGTAAGACCCCTAAGGCTGCTGCGTATATGCCCCGGTATATTCCTTCTTCCGGCCATAGCACCAATGCCTTAATAATAGAACAGATTAAACAAAGACCTGTTCAAAAATCGGTCCCCCTACAACATTATTATAAAAAAAAGGAGTCTTCTGTTCTACCGGGATTTTCCGTACCCCCCACTCCCCACCTGTTTTCAGAGCCTGGTGTAAGTCGGCCCATCGCCCAAGAACGGGTGCGCATCCATCGGTTCCCGGTGGCGCGGCTGTTGCCGATCCTTGCCGTGGCAGGGCTTTTGCTGTTTATTCTGCTTTCCTTAAATTGGGCGGAAAACCCTTTGGGAACCCTTAAATTGAGCGCCCTGTTGCCCTGGGGGACGGCGTATCGTCTGGATCCCGGAGCGGATGAAGGCATTAGGAGCAATCTCGCTACTTACGCAGGGCTTTCCACTGCGGCGTCGGATGATCCCGATGAGATTATTCCCCTTAATCTCGTTGAAACCTTTGCTTGGGAGTCCTATAAGGTGAAGAAAGGGGATTCGGTTTCCAAGATTGCCACCCAACATGCCCTTTCGATAGACGCGATTGTGGCGTCCAACTATATTTCCAATGCCAAGCTCCTGCGGGAGGGGGATGTTTTACGGATTCCCAACATGGACGGGATTCCCTATACCGTTAAAAAGGGGGACGCCTTGACGAAAATCGCGAGCGCCATGGGTGTTCCCTTGGAAGTTATTTTGGATGCCAATGATATTCAGAGCGAAACCTTGACCCCTGGGAAGGTGCTTTTCATCCCCGGCGCCAAGATGCGCAGCGAAGACCTTAAGGTGATTCTGGGAGATTCCTTTATCTATCCCATCCGGGGACGACTTACTTCGCCCTTTGGGTGGCGTAACGATCCCATAAGCGGGGTGCGGCGGTATCATGCGGCTTTGGATCTTGCGGCGGCCACGGGAACACCCATCAAAGCGGCTATGGACGGACGGATTTCCACGGTGGGGGTAAATTCGGTGTTCGGGAAGTATATCATCATGTCCCACACCAACGGCTATCAAACCATGTATGCCCATATGAGCGCCTTCTCGGTAACCCAGGGAGCCATGGTAACCCAGGGGACCAAAATTGGTGAGGTGGGGAGTACCGGCTACAGCACGGGCCCGCATCTGCATTTCGCTATTTTTAAAAACGGGCGGGCGGTTAATCCCCTTGATTTTCTTAAATGATACTTTCTATACTAGAAAGGGTATGTCTCACGAGAGTGGTGGTATATTCTAAAAAAGTTCATTTTCCGTATAGCTTGTTTCCAGGCGCAAAGGGTGACCATAGATATACAAAGAAAGAACGTGGCTTGCAGGTGGAGGAATATGCAAAAATTAGTATTGGTTCTCATCGCTTTTATCGCGATGGTTACGTTTATCCGGGTTTTTGACAAAGCAGAAGCGGAAATGCGGGATACTACCGAAAGGGCCGTCACGGTTTCTGAAAGCCACGCTGAAAAGTAGCCCCTCAGGGTATCTCTAGGACAACGTCATTTAGTTCTACCGAACAAGACGTCATACAGGAACCCACCGCTGATAGTTGCCTCGAGCATTCTCCTGTAGACGGCGTTGAATCGTTTCTCCAAAACGGTTGTGGCCTGTAATTGATATAACATCTGCTTCCTCATCACCTTCAGATATTCTACACCTAACAGCCGTTCTCCCCAAACTCCTCGGTACTTGTGAACAGATTGCTGATATACTTCGGGTAATACCCGCCTCTCCTCTTCATTGAAGTATTCCTTGCTCTCCCCAGAGGCAGTTCCAGAAATTATTTGAGAAAATTCTGTTTTGCCTTGGTGAACACCTCCATAACGGTGGATTCGTCTTATCCAGCCAGTATGATCACCCGTACGTCTGGTATCGGTTATGCCGCTGAGGCTTTCTCTCATTCTGTCACGAATTCCCCAGTCAGAAAAAGTAAATACCTTTGTCCCGCATAATTGACCCGGCGGCCTTCCCTATGGTATCTTAATCCTATGAAATTACTTCGCCGTCCCTTCCGGTATCGGAATGACAATCTGGCGTTGGTCCTTATCGGTCTTAATATCGGGGTGTTTCTGTTACAAATGGTCTATCCTCCGGTAAAATACTACGCCGCTTTGAACCCCGGGGCAGTGCTGCACGGCTGGATATGGCAGTTTGTATCCTATATGTTTGCCCACGGAAACGTGAGTCACCTGCTTTTCAATATGCTCGCCCTGTTTATCTTCGGTACCCAGGTAGAACACCGCATGGGCAGCAAAGAATTCCTTCTTTATTATATGCTTACAGGCATCCTCGCTGGGGGCTTTTCCTTTGGCGTTTATTGGCTCACCGGGGCCTACGGGGTGTTCCTGTTGGGTGCATCGGGAGCCATCTTCGCAGTCCAGTTGGCCTATGCCACCTTGTTCCCCGACGCGGTTATCTACATCTGGGGTATCCTACCGGTGCGGGCCCCTATCATGGTGCTGGGCTTTACGGTCATCGAAATCGTTTCATCCTTCATCGGCCTCAGTAGCGGGGTGGCCCATCTTACGCACCTGGCGGGCTTTGCCTGGGGATGGATATATTTTCTCATCCGTTTCGGGGAGAATCCCTGGAATTCCCTGACTTCCCGCTAAGGCGAAGGAGTCACCGGTGAGAGTCCTTAGGCGAAACGCCGCATTGACGCTGCTCTTGATGAGCGGAGTGACCCTCGCGGCTCAAGAAGTCTTGCGTGGCCAGGTGCGGGTGGATCTGGAACCAGTGTATGGGGAGTATGTGGACGTGGTGTATCCCCTGGATAGGACCTCCGCGCACCGAAGGGCCCTGGAAGAGTCGGCCTTAGTCTATGGGGCCATGATCTACGGTTGGGCCTTTGAGTACCAGGTAGGGGAGCGGGCCCGGGGTATTACGGAAGCCTTTGAACTATCTCCCTTAGGAACTATCCCCTTCGGAGACCCGGGTCTTTTGGTTACCGACGCCCAGGTGCGGGATATGCGCTTGTACCTATGGACTGACTACCGTCTCACCGAGACCCAGAAGCGGCGCTTGAGATTCTGGAAATCTGGGTCCATAAAGACCGCCCAGGCTATCGGCTACGGGCCTTTGGGCAACCCCGTGGAGATGGCACAGGGGATATCGATTAAAAAGACCGCCCTAGAAGATGCAGCCCGGGCCGCAGTGCGGGATATGCTCCGGGGAAGTGAACGGAACCGGCCTAAGGAAGTGCGGGGGTATATAGGACTAGCGGACTTTCCCAGCTATTGGATGGACGCGGGTCGCTGGACCGCAAGCGCGCGGTTTCGGGTGGATATTCAAGAAATCATCCCTTTTGGGGTGTACTAGCGGCATCGGCCCATGGCAGACCCTGCAGAATCCTGTTTCCGGCTTTCTGGGAACACCCTTCTCCTGGATGTTAAAGTCTTCCCCGGAGCCTCTCGTTCCGAGATTATGCGATGCAACGCGGGTCGACTGCGGATCGCCGTTGCGGCGCCCCCGGAAGATGGTAAAGCCAACGTCGAGCTCTGCCGCTTTATGGCCAAGCTCCTGGGCTGTCCCCGTAAGGCAGTACGCCTTTGTTCCGGGGAAAAATCTCGACTCAAAACTCTAGGCCTCCCCTTAGAGGTGAAGAAAACTCTAGAAGCCTTGACCATTTACCCTGAAGACTTACCTACAGTGAAGGCGTAGCCCCTGACTGACGGTGGTGGCAAGCAATCGAGCCCCCTCGCTTCGGGCCTTTACCGCTCAAATCCAATAGGCCCACCGCAGATGCCTGCTCTGGAGGCGTTGTGGGGTGTCATGGGAAATAGGGATTGCACGGAAGGCAAAAAATCCCCATAAGTTTTTATTCTGTATAGTCTTAACTCCGAAGCCCAGGCCAAAAGCCTGGTAAAAATGGCTGGAACTTACTGGTGGAAGAGGAAGTTAGGAACCGCGTAGGGCCATTGGCTGGCATACCCTTGAGTTTCGTATGATGAGTTCGATGTCCAATCGGTATGAGGTACGGGATAAGATCGAGGTAATGACAGCCAACTATTCCATTACGGGGGATATAATCCGGGTCCACAAAGAAGCAACCTAAGACCAGCAAGTCGGTTGGGGAAAGCTACCACAACTGGCTTTGCGTTGGTTCGGTTCCTTCCTTTAGGAGAGGGGACTAGAAACATTGATCGATTTGGCTCTGTCATTGCGAGCCCGAGCGGGACGAAGTAATCCACGTACTGCGGTTTCGCTGGACTCGCAATGACGAGTATGCCCCTTCCGTCTCCATACGCATTGACGCGCTGTCCGTAAGTTCCGTACCCTAGAGGCATGATGGAACTACACCATAGACCAAGACGACTGCGGGGTACTGCGGGGTTGCGCCGCATGGTCCGAGAAACCCGGCTTTCCCCAGAGGCATTGATCTATCCGGTCTTCGTCAAAACCGGAACGAATATCCAGGAACCTATCCGATCCATGGAAGGCCACTACCGGTATAGTGTGGACCGCTTGGGAGTCATCTTCGATGAGCTGTTGAGTGCCGGGGTAACGAAGGTCTTGTTCTTCGGCATCCCCGCAGGAAAAGACGCCGAAGGCAGCGCTGCGTACCAGCGGGAGGGGATCATTCCTATGGCCTTACGGTACACTGCCCAAAGGTATCCCGAACTCTTTCGGATTACCGATGTGTGCCTGTGCGCCTATACGAACCACGGCCACTGTGGGATTCTTGCGGGGGACCAGGTGGATAATGACGCGACTCTGCCTTACCTGGCCAAGATCGCCCGGTCCCACGCCCAAGCAGGGGCCCAGATGGTGGCGCCTTCGGATATGATGGACGGCCGGGTAGGGGCCATCCGCACGGCCCTGGACGAGGGGGGCTACAGCGGCTTGCCCATCATGGCCTACTCCGCCAAATACTGCTCTGCCTTTTATGGACCCTTTCGAGAGGCCGCTGATTCGGCCCCGACCTCTGGGGATCGCAAGACCTATCAGATGGACTACCATAACCAACAAGAAGGGGTCCGCGCTGCTTTGCGGGATATCAAAGAGGGGGCGGATATAGTCATGGTGAAGCCCGCCTTGCCCTATCTGGACGTGATTCAAAAAGTGACCGAACAGGTCGACGCGCCGGTGGCTGCGTACAGCGTGAGTGGCGAATACGCCATGATCAAGGCCGCCGCGCGGGAGGGGTTCATCAACGAGGAGGAAGCGGTCTTGGAAAGCGCGGTGAGCGTCTTCCGGGCCGGGGCCTCGGTATTGATAAGCTATTTCGCCCCAGAAATCGCTCAGGGAATCGCCCAGGGGAGGATCGGCTGATGGTTACGGGGCAGAACCTGGCCCGTTCTCAAGCGCTTTATGCCCGGGCCAAGGAACGCATCCCCGGCGGGGTAAACAGTCCGGTCCGGGCCTTTCGGGGGGTGGGCCTGGACCCGCTGTTCATGGAGCGCGGGGAGGGGCCTTTCATCTACGACGTAGACGGGAATCGCTACATTGATTTCGTCGGTTCCTGGGGCCCCTTGCTTCTGGGGCATAATCATCCCGTAATCCGCGCTGCGGTGCTGGCCGCAGCGGAACAGGGCCTCTCTTTTGGGGCGGCCACGGAAGCGGAGGTCCGCATGGCCGAGCTTATGACGAGCCTAGTGCCGTCCCTTGAGATGGTCCGCATGGTCAATTCCGGCACGGAAGCTACCATGAGCGCTCTCCGGGCGGCCCGGGGATTCACAGGTCGGGACAAGATTCTCAAGTTCGCGGGGTGTTACCACGGCCACAGCGACGCCTTGCTGGTCAAGGCCGGTTCGGGCCTCTTGAGCGAGAGCCGGCCCGACAGCGCCGGGGTAAGCGCTGCCTGCGCTGCAGATACCCTGGTGGCGCCTTTCAATGATGCCATCCGGGTTGAGGAGCTTTTTGCCCGGCACCACCGGGAGATCGCTGCGGTCATTTTAGAACCCATCCCGGCCAATATGGGGGTGGTGCTACCGGAGGAGGGGTTTTTAGCGCACCTTAGGGATCTTTGCTCCGCTTCAGGGACCCTCTTGATCTTCGACGAGGTGATTACTGGGTTTCGTTTAGGGCTGTCCGGGGCCCAGGGCCGCTGCGGTGTCAAGCCGGACTTAAGCGCCTTCGGTAAGATCATCGGCGGCGGTATGCCCGTGGGCGCCTATGGGGGCAAACGGGAAGTGATGGAGCTTATCTCCCCCCTGGGGCCGGTGTATCAAGCGGGCACCCTGTCCGGGAATCCGGTGGCCATGGCTGCGGGGCTTGCCCAGCTTGAGTTCCTTGCATCCCACCCTGAAGTCTACAATACCGTGGACCGTCTGGGGGATATGCTTTTTACGGGCTTAAAGGATATCCTCCATCGTACCGGTGCGTCTTGCACGGTCAACCATATCGGCTCTATGGGCTCGCTTTTTTTCACCAACGAGACCGTCCGGGACCTAGAGAGCGCTAAGACGGCGGATACCGGGCGGTACGCCGCGTATTTCACCTATCTCCTTAGGGGGGGCATATACCAAGCCCCAGCGCAGTTTGAAGCGCTGTTTGTGTCCTTCGCCCATACGGAGGCACTGATCCAGCAGACCTTGGAAAGTGCGGAAGATTTTTTCCGCACTTTCTGTTGAAGGAACTTGACTTTGGGGTTCTTTAAAGAGTATATTGGTACAGAAAACGAGCAAGGATACGAGAGACTAGCTCATCTG
>JAITJK010000239.1 GCA_031278935.1 Spirochaetaceae bacterium
ATACACCCACACCCAGTAAGCAAGGAGGTTCAGGTGGTACAGAAACGGATACTGATTATTGAAGACGACCCGGACATTCAGGAGATGCTTTCCTTTGCTATGCAGAAAGAAAGATGGAATCTGCTCATGGCCTCCAGTGGGGAGGAGGGTTTGGGGCTGCTGAAACAGGAGCCCGCAGCGTGCATTATCCTGGATCTGATGCTTCCTGGTATGGACGGGTTTGCCGTGCTAAAAAAGTTTAAACAAGACGCCCGTTTTCGCGGCATCCCGGTTATTATGACCACGGCCCGAGGGGAAGAAGCGGATATTGTGGTGGGTTTAGAGCTTGGGGCGGACGATTACGTGGTGAAACCCTATAGCCCCAAGGTGTTGATAGCCCGAATTCGGGCGGCCTTGCGGCGCTTGGAAGAACCGGTGGAGGGGTCTGGGGAAAAAACCCTCTGGCAACAGGGGAAACTCCGGCTGGACACGGCCCGGCACGAGGCCTATTACGGCGAAACTCTTCTTGACCTTTCTGCCACGGAATTCGCGCTGTTGCAGCATTTTCTCGCCCATCCAGATCAGGTTTTCTCCCGGGCCCGCATTATTGCTGCAGTCCGGGGGCCGGATTACCCGGTAACGGATCGTTCGGTGGACGTACAGATTCTGGGCTTGCGGAAAAAGCTCAAAGATGCCGGGGATCTGATAGAAACCATCCGTGGTGTAGGCTACCGCCTCGCCCGCCCGCGGGTTTAACCACCTGCCGTGGAGGTATAGCTCCTGACTGGCCGCGTGGTTAGAAAGCGGGGCGAGCTCGCTTCTTGCGTTGCGTAAGAGTACCCCACAAGATGGAGGAACGAAGGGATGGATGGCCTGTATACCTAAGCACGGGGCGCCCCAATAGGACTCCAAGGCAGGGGGGGGGGGGGGGATATGACGAGTTTGTTTACGGCGAACCTCAAAATACTGCTCATAAGCGCGATCAGTATGGTCCTGGTTTTGATAGTGGTGGTCCTGCTTTGCATGAATTCCCTGTATTATGAGACGAACTTCCGCAGCTTGCAGGATACCGCAAGGGTTTTGCTGTCCCGTTCCGAGGATACCCCCGGGCTCATGGAGACGCTTCGAGGCGGGCCGTATCGGTGTACCCTGATAAGCCCGGCGGGACGGGTCCTGGCGGACTCCTACCGTGAAGCCGCCGAAGAGATGGAAAACCACCGGGAGCGCCCCGAGGTCCAGGCCGCCTTGCAAGGTCGGGAGGGAAGGGCCCGAAGAAATTCCAGTACCCTGGGGGCCCAGTTTCTCTACGTGGCAGCGCCGGTTTACCGCGAGGACCGGATGCTCAAGGGGGTGTTCCGCCTATCCCGGCAGGTGCCGAGTTTTTGGCAGCGTATTGCCCCGGCGGCCCTACCTTTCTTGGGTTTCGGACTTCTGGTTATCTTCACCACCGGGGGCTTGGTGTACCTTTTTTCCCGATCCTTGTCCGTTCCGGTGAAACGCCTTCTCTGTATTGCCCAAGCTGCCACGGATAACCCCCAAGACCTGCCGGAACCTGCTTCCCCGACGAATATCCGGGAATGGATCGAGTTGGAGGGGGCTCTGCGCCGTATGGCCGAGGCCTTATCCGCCCGTATCCGGACTGCCCGGGCAGAGGGTCAGCGGCTTGAGACCCTTCTCAACGGCATGAACGAAGGGGTCCTTGCCATGGATAAAGCCTTCATACTGTACTTGGTTAATCCCCGGGCCCGGGCCCTGTTTGCCCCGGATGAGCGCCCCTTAGAGGGGCTTTCTCTGCTGGAGGCGACTCACGCCACGGAGCTGGAGGCTGCAGCGCACCGGGTACTCACCGGCAAAACCTTAGAAGAACTGCACTTCACCCGGCACAACGCCGGGGCGGTGCAGCACTTTCGGGTCTTTGCCGCACCTCTCCCGGCGGAACAGGATGCGAGCGACCATGAGGGAGTAGTTATGGTCCTGCGGGATGTTACCCAGCTGGTCAAACTCGAACAGGTCCGTACGGATTTTGTGGCCAATGTGTCTCACGAACTGCGGACGCCCATTCAACTGGTAAAAGGTTTCTCTGAGAACCTGCTGGATACGCCCCTGGATGATCCCGAAGGGATACGCCACGGCCTTAGGATCATCGCCAAAAACGCTCAGGGCATGGAGAACCTTATCAACGACCTGCTGACCCTAGTCCGCCTTGAAGACCTGGGAAGCGCCCGGCCCGGTATGGAAGACGCGCCTATTGCCTTGCTCCTGGAAGAAGCCCTAGAAACGGTCTCCTTTGCGGCGGCCCGCAAAAACATTACCTTAAAAGTGGAGTGCCCTTCAGGGCTTACCGCCCGGGTGTACGGCTCCTTTATTATCCAGGCGGTCATCAACCTGCTGGATAATGCCATCAAGTATTCGCCGGACTCTTCCGTGGTGGGGGTTCGAGCCTTTAGCACCGAGGCCGTGCTGTTCCTTCAGGTATGGGATCAAGGGATAGGCATTCCATCGGAACATCTTGACCGGGTTTTTGAACGGTTCTATCGGGTGGACCGTGCCCGCAGCCGGGACGCCGGAGGTACGGGTTTGGGGCTCGCCATTGTCCGCCACATTACTTTGATGCATCATGGTCAAGTTGACGTGGAAAGCCACGCTGGTGAAGGCTCCACATTTACCCTCCGTCTACCCACCACCTGCGGTGGAGTCATATAAGGGGTCAGACCCTGCAATTCAGGAGAAAAAAAGTTTTTTTTACTTATTTTTCATGGTTGCTATAGACAGGCTACTCTAAGTTAGATACTATATACAGTGTTAATTCATAGTAACTTAGGAGGTTTGTATGAAAAAACATACGAAGTGGGCTGTAGCATCGGTATGCGCCCTCTTGTTCTTTGGAGGATGTGAGAACATTACCGAGGAGTATTACACCGTGTCCGAGGATTTGGCGGTGAGCCTGGTCGGCGCGTATGGGGTGACCCATCCGAATGACATCACTAAGGGGACCAACTACATTCTTTTGGCCGTGGACACAGGGGACTATACCAAGGGAACCTACACCCTGGCCGATGCTGAGGCAAAGGCCACGCCGGTTTTGGCCGACGGAGGCAGAACTACGCTGGTAAAAATTCCAGTGGGGGGGGGGGG
>JAITJK010000026.1 GCA_031278935.1 Spirochaetaceae bacterium
CGGATGGACTTTTATTTTGATGACACGAATTATTTTACCTGTCACCGCAAAGGCGAAGGCTTTGGTGAATGGCCATTTGATTTCCCTCAATACTTGCTGATCAATCTTGCCATCGGCGGTAGTTGGGGTGGTTTGAAAGGTATTGATGATGCCATTTTCCCTGTGAAATACTGGATTGATTATGTTCGAATTTTTGGTTCGACGCCCTTATAACAAAATGATGACCTAGCTACACGGAACCCCGAAGCATCCGCATTCATTGTGAGGGATCCGCTCGTTAGAGCGGGCGAAGCAATCCAGTGCCGGGGCGCCGGGGGATTAGAACTCCTCGGCGGGGGCGCTTGGATACATAACCACCACTACCAGCCGGGTGCTTCTCCCTTGGGGGCTTTAAAGCCCTAGGGGACTGGGGTATACTGAAGTACCCATATATGGGGTTACGAAGGAGTGTAGCCTATGGCAGTAATAGGGCATCCTGATTCGAGGGTGATTATTGAAGAAACCAAGGAATTCCCGTTTTCAGCAGCAGATGAAGGGGTGCAAGACCCCCAGGTAGAGGCCGCCCTTGAGGATATGATCCTCTCCCCCTCAGGGTGGCGGGGCATCTTTGCCCTCGATGGGGATGGAGAGGGAAAAGGGGAAGGTATCCCTGCAGCCCATAAAATAATCCTTGCCGCCGGGGCCAAGGTCTTTGCGGACTATATAAAGACCCGGAGCCTCATTCCTCAGAGGCCCAAGCCTGTGGTGATTGTAGGCATGGATACCCGACCCAGTGGCAGGGCCATAGCGGATATCCTCATCCGGGTCCTCATCACCGAAGGCTGTACCGTCCGCTTTGCCTTGGTTACCGCAGCCCCGGAGATCATGGCCTATGCACGGGCGTGTGGGATTCAGGGAACCGCATCGGGTTTTGTGTATATTTCTGCAAGTCATAATCCTATTGGTCATAACGGCCTTAAATTTGGTCTCACCGATGGCGGTGTGTTAGCCGCAGAGGAGGCGAACCGTCTGATTGAAGCCTTTCGTTCCTTCATGGCCGATCCTTCCCGGATACCCCGGGCCAAAGCCCTGGTTCTTGGGGCGGACGTCGAAACCCTGGCCCAGGTGTACGGGGCGGCCTCCCAGATCAAGACCGAAGCCTATGACGCCTACCTCAGTTTCACCAAAGAAGTGGTGGGTGGCTCGGTCAGTACCCTGGTACAGCCCGGTTCAGTCAGGGTTTTGGACGCTGTGGCCCAAGGCTTACAGGGCGCGCCCTTAAGCATTGCGGCGGATCTCAACGGGTCCGCCCGAACCCTCTCCATTGACCGAGGCTTTTTTACCTCCCTGGGGCTGGGCTATTATAGCCTGAATGACACCCCGGGACGTATTGCCCATCGTATCGTTCCTGAAGGAGAATCCCTTGAACCCTGCCGGCAGTTTCTGGAGGAACTGCATACCCAAGACCCCTCGGTACTGGTAGGCTATGTACCGGACTGCGATGGTGACCGGGGCAATCTGGTGATCTGGGATGAGCGCGGCCAATGCGCCCGGTGCCTGGATGCCCAGGAGGTCTTTGCCTTAGCCTGTGTGGCGGAACTGGCCCATCTCGTGTGGACCGGGGAACTGAGCTATGACGCTCAGGGCCGGGCGGTGCAAAAGGCCGCAGTGGTGGTAAACGATCCCACCTCCCTGCGGGTGGACCGGATCGCCGCGGCCTTTGATGTGGCCCTGTTCCGGGTAGAAGTGGGGGAGGCCCATGTGGTAGGCCGGGCCAGGAAGCTTCGGGAAGAGGGCTATACGGTGCGTATCCTTGGGGAAGGTGCCGCCGGGGGCAATATCACCCATCCCTCGGCGGTTCGGGATCCTATCAATACGGTTATGGCCCTCATCAAGCTTTTGACCATTCGGAGTTCTGGAGATAAACCGGGGTTCTTTAAGCTGTGGTGGGATCGTTCCGCCCAAGCGGACCGGTGGCGGGAGGATTTTTCCCTTTCCGATATTATTGCCTCCTTACCGCCCTTTGTCAGCACTGGTTCCTATACCCCGGAAGCCCTCCTACAGGTGAAGACGCGGGATCATGGGGCGCTTAAAGACCGGTACCAGGGCCTATTTCTTCGGGAATGGGAAAGTCGGAAAGCCGACCTTAAGTCTCGGTATGGCATCATCCGCTGGGAGGCAGCCTGTTACCAGGGTATGGAAGAGCGGCGGGGGATTACCCGTTTTGGAGATGCCCGCCGGGGGGGATTAAAAATCACCTTTACCAATCAAGCGGCCCAGGAGATCGCCGCCCTTTGGATGCGCGGTTCAGGAACTGAACCGGTATTCCGGGTTATGGCCGACGCGGCGGGGGATGATCCGGCTATGGAGCGAGACCTTATCCAGTGGCAACGGCGTATGGTTATGGAGGCGGATGAAGCCGCCGATTAGGAGAAAAACATGGGTATACGGGGAGAATTATTTTCAAAAAAAGTGCTGTTGCCAAACAGAACCTACTTCTTTAACGTGAAAGAAAACCGCATGGGAGACTTGTACCTCAACATTGTGGAAAGCAAAAACCGGGAAACTGAGGGTTTTGAACGCCAGTCGGTGGTGCTCTTTGCGGAGGACCTTCAGGCGTTCCTCGCAGGCTTCGAGGAATCCCTTCGGGTGTTGGAAAAGGCGGACCGGGAGCGCAAACGCAGCGTCCCGCCCAAGAGCCGCCCCAATCGGGAGGGCGAAGGTGGACCCTCTCCGACTCACCCCAGCCGAAAACGGGTCCTCCTCAAGAAACGTCTGCCCCGGGTATAGCGGGGTTACCTGCTATGTACTACAAAAAAACGGTATGTACTACAGCGGACTTGTATCATGGCCCGTATTTTTTTCTAAGCAATCCTCTCCGCCGATGTAACGTTACAATGTAGAAACGAAAGGACGGGTGTCTCCACGGCAGGTGGAAAAAAGGCCCCGGGGAAAGGAGTAACCCCGGGGCGCAATCATAAAGGAAGGAGGAATATGAAACAGTACAAAACTGTACCTATTCCTAATAACAACCCTACCCGTAAAAAGTAACACCCTCCTTGAGGGCTCAGGGTAGATTTACCGAGGGTCCGATGCCCTGGTGCCCGATGCCTGCCATTGGGCAAGGGTATATTCATAGGCCGCAATGGTGGCCGCGAGGGTAATATCCTGCACATCGCCCCGGCCTCCCCAGTCCGCACCGTCCATGTGGTAAAGGTGCTGCAAGACTCCTTCGAGAGTCGTCACCGTACAGTCCGGGTCTGCGGCTCTCCGCCGCTCAAGGCCACGCACTTCCGCCTCAAAAGTTTCGTGATAGGTCCGCTCCTGCCAATCAACGGATTCCCCCATATTCAGCCTCCTGGCGCGTAGGTAATACGCCGCGTTACGGTCGTCCCAGGACTGGGTACCAAGACCCCTAAGCGACGAACCATGCGTATTTCTTGCCGTTCGGTCCAATTACCCTGGCTGTCCACGGTATAGGTGAAGTACGAGACCACCGCGTCTTCAGGGTCCTCCAGAGAGGCTTCGATCATCCCCACCAGGAAGCCGCGTTCATCCCATTGAAAGGTATAGCGCCGGGTCTCAGGCACTATGGAGGGAGGCGCGGCAGCGAATTCCGCAGGAGGCGCTTCAAGGACCGGCCGTTCCCAATAGCGGGGGTAGATTCTGTGATTTTTTTGATAATAGAGGGCGGAAAAGGTGCCTTCCGCTGCGGCGATTTCTGAAAGGTTGCCGAAACTATCGTACTCGTACCATACGTTCTGTTCTTCGGTCCCGGTATAGCTCGTAAGGCTACCGATACGCGTATCTTCCCCCGCATCCTGGGCGCGGGAATGAAAGAAACCTAGGGCAGTCCCCTGGGCGTCATACCAGGTTTCGGAAATTCCCGTGTGATCCCATTGGAAGACCAGAAAAAAAACCACCTCCCCCCCGGTAAGCCTGGCGAGAAACCGGGAAGCATCCTCATACCTAAGGACTTCCAGTTCCCAAGGCGTATCGCCGGTAATGGTCAGGCCCTGGATACGCTTTCCCTGGCGCTGAATCCCTTGGACCTGAACCCAGGCCCCCTGCAGGTATATCGGAAAGGCCCTTAAGTCCCCTCGGTTCCAGCAGGCCCGGTATTCCTCTTCCTCCAGGAGCACCGTAATCGAGGCGGCCCGGCCCGTAGTAAGGCTAAAGGCATCGGGGGGAACCTGTACCGCCCAATCAGGCCGAAAGGCCAGGTCTTTTTGTGCGGCCTCAAGCAAAACTGGTCCCACCGGATAGGGCACGTCCGCGAGGGCGTCTTCCGGGGCTTCCGTCTCCGTTTCCGGGAGAATCGCATTCTCCTGGGCAAGTAGCCCTAGGGGAATCCCGACTCCCAGGAAAGCGAAGCCTATAAGGCTTAAAAAAAAGAATCTACCCATGATGCATTTTACTATACCCCATGGGACCCGCCGGAGCAAGCGTGAACGTACAAAACCGTCTCCCTATCGCCTCTGAAGTGAGGCGATCCAAAGCGAAGAATACCGGTCATTGCGAGGAGTACAGCGACAAAGCAATCCCCCGAACAAGCCCTTCACGGGATTGCTTCACTGCCCCTTGAATGACGTTATTTACAAAAATGAGTGTGCCTTCGGGTAATGCACCGGCCTTTTTCTTCTCTCCAGCAATGTCCTTTCGCATACCCTCTTTCCTGCCGATACCAAAGAAATGAGTACAATAACCTTGCCTTCTTTTTTTTCTTCCGGTATGGTGCTGCAAGCTCAACGACCCATCCCGCTTTGGGGGTATGCTGAAAAGCCGGCCGCCTCCGTAGCCCCGGTATCCGCCGAATTTCTTGGCAAAACCTACACCGCCTACGTGGAGGCCTCTGGCGCGTGGCGGCTGATCTTAGACGGTGCGGAGCCTGGGGGACCCTACGTGTTAGGCCTGGACTATGACGGAACGTCCCTTACCATTGAGGATGTGTATATCGGGGATGTGTTTCTCTGTGCAGGACAGTCCAACATGGAGTTGCCCATGGAGCGACTCAAAGATGATTATCCCGAAGAGTGGCAAAAGGAATCCTATCCGCTTATCCGGGAACTGCGTTTTCCCTACACCGTACACTTCTCGCAGCCCCAGGACAACCCCGCTCCGGCTTCCTGGAAGCAGGTATCCGCGGAAACCCTGGGAGGCTTTTCCGGGACGGCTTATTTCTTTGCCCAGCAATGGAGCGCCGAGCGCCGCGTTCCTGTGGGGATCATCCTCGCCGCAGTGGGAGGCGCGCCTATTGAGGCCTTTATGCCGAAGGAAACCTTGGCCTCCGTACATTCCCAGGGCCAGGAACTGGCCTCTTGGGCGGACAAGCTCGCGGATGGCGCCTATGCCGCGCGGCTCGTAGCGGAACACGAGGAAGCTACAGGTGCATGGGATGCGGCGCTGTCCCTTGCCCAGGATCCTCTGGCCAAGGACGCAGCCTTCCTTTCCGGACACTTTGAAGCGGAGGGTACCCTGCACCTTCCCGGACCCTTTGCCCAAGACCCGGCCTTCCGGGACTTTCAAGGCGTGGTGTACTTCCGCAGGTCTTTCACGGTACGCCCGGAGGATGCGCTTCGAGAAGCGCGGCTTTGGCTTGGTACCATCGTGGATTCAGACACCGCCTTTATCAACGGCGTTCAAGTAGGGGAAACGGCCTACCGCTACCCGCCCCGGAAGTACCGTGTTCCCCAAGGCGTGCTGCAGCCGGGGGAGAATACCCTGGTCTTGCGGGTGGTGTGCTGCAATGGCTTAGGGGAGCTGACCCCGGACAAGCCTCTTTCGGTCTTTTTCGGTACCCCCCGGGGGAGCGGGAGAAGCGACCTGCCGGAAGACCGCATTGAGTTAAGCGGATCCTGGAGCTACCGGATAACCCGGCGGACCGAAGCGCGGCGGGCGAACTTTTTTATCCATTGGCAGCCGTCGGGGCTGTACAATGGCCTTATTGCGCCGGCCTTGCGCCTCCCTTTGCGAGCGGCTTTGTGGTATCAGGGGGAATCGAACGCGGACACCCTGGAGAGCGCCCAGGAATACCGAGCGCTGTTACGGGCCATGATTGGCGCTTGGCGGGAACGGGCGGAGGATCTGTTTCCGGTTATTATTGCGAGTCTTCCGGTTTTCGGCGCTCCTGAGGATCCCTTGCGCCGGTACTGGGGGGAGCTGCGGAAATCCCAGGCAGCGGTGGTAGCGGAGCTTCCCGCCGTGGTCCTTGCGGACTGTTATGATTTAGGAGAATGGAACGATCTTCATCCGGTCAACAAACGAGGTGTGGGAGAGCGTTTATTTGCCGCCATCCGCCAGCGGGTCTAATACCCCTACTGGGTCGCGAGGGTGAGGGAGTGGGGTGGCGCTTCATTTTGGGTATTTACTGTCCTTGCGAAGGGCCATACTCGTCATGGCGAGCGCAGTGAAGCAATCCATTGAAGGGATGCTCGGTCCTCCCTTTTGACACCGGCGGTATTAAGACCGGTTATTTTCTATTTTTGCAAGCAGCAAATGCCTGAGTTTGTTGCCGGTTACCAGTATTCTTTTGACGAAATCAATATTCTCACCCATAGCCGTCCCTTCTATAAGGTTAAGGATACTAGAAAACCAGTTCCCGTAACTTGAAGCACAAGATTGCTATTCTGCCGTCTATGTAAAAACGGTATAATCCAGCCGTACAGCGATCCGATAGCCGCGCCGGCAAGCACATCGGTTATAAAATGGCTTCCCGATGCTATCCGCATAGCCGCAACACTCGTGGCAAGGGTGTAACTTCCCAGTATGACCGGCAGTTTCCATAGCGATTCGCTGTATTCCCGTGAAAAAGTCGTACTTAAAAAAGTCGCACTCAAAAACGCTAAAGAAGTAGAACCGGAGGGAAAGCTATTATAATAATCATCTTCTTTTCCCATTAGAATTCCCACAGGAACGCTGTCTTCATACATATACGGTCTATAGCGTATGATACCGTTTTTCAATAAATCCTTAGTTCCAAAGGTTAATAAAAACGCCTCTGTATACATAATACCGTAGGTTAAAAGGGTATCTGCGCTATCGAGATTACCTATAACCGACAGCGCGGGCAACATGAGCATACCATAAACCCCATAATCGCTTATCCGGTCTAGTGTTTTATGGTAAGAAAAGAGCAGGGAACGGTCAAGAGCGTTTATGACGTCCTTATGCAAGGAATCGGGAGTATGTTCAGGCACATTTTCTATAAAGAATGGGCTTATAAATATTCCCAGGGATACGGTACCAAGCACCATGTCCTTTTTTAAATCATAGGTATAAACACTTTGGGTATGCCCATAAGAAGTCGCCGTTATTAGGCAAAGCAATAACCATTTTCTCATAAACCACCTCCACAATAATAGTATAGCACGATAATAGAAAATGTCAATGAGATAAACGCCCTCAAGAAAACTGGCTTGTTTCGGATTAGCACCGGTCATATACAGCTTCTACCCGTAGGATGAACGATTCAGGATAAAACACGACAACACTAGCGTCGTGGTAAAAAACAGGATCGAAACGGGAACGCCTGTAATACTACCGTTGTCCAAAAAAATTAGGGATTCTGTAAATCCCGATATGCTGTGCCCCTCGTTAAAACCAAGGAAACTCCTGTAGCAGTGTCCTGGTCTACCAGGGTACCAGGAATAACGGGAATGTTTAGCAGCGTAAGACTGTTTACCTCCAGGGCGCTCCCCGGATATCGGAGCGGAGATGGAGGATCCCTCCAACACGACGGTGGCTATGACCTGTAATTCATGGCTCACAATGGACGATGGAGGCTATCGCGGAAATTCCGTCGATGCTGCCATACCCTAAAAGGCTTATGCCCACACGCGATGGGTCGCTATTTTGTTGCTTCCCATGAGAAAAAGGGATATACCCAGCAAGATGAAGCGTAGAAACAGTGCAATCCCCGCGACCAGGACGAGCCAGAGGAGGGGCACGATGTTAACGACCACCGGAGCGCCTCCCGATGGATTAGTATAAAGAGTTTCATGTCCGATAGCTACCCTATCAGGATATAGACGACGGCGTACCGAACCACCTGGGCGATGGTGGTAAAGGAGACATCGATGCCGCCGCTTATGATGACCAACAGAAGGCCAAGCGAAAATACGATCCCTAAGCCCATAGG
>JAITJK010000209.1 GCA_031278935.1 Spirochaetaceae bacterium
TCACATCCCCGGAGTAGAGGATGATCCGTCAGATTTCGGCGCCCGAAAGGACACCCAATGTTCCGCAATGCCCAAAAGCCCTAAGGCTCCTAAGGCCAGCAGGTTAAGATTCGGACTGCATATCAGGATGACCAGGGCGATATGCAAGGCCACCCGTAAAAGGGGCGACAGCCGCAGCCGGGCGAGCAGATGCAACATAATACCCCCCCCTTGAGCGAGGTACAAGAGGCCACAGATGGTTACGCCATTCCAAGCCCCGATCTCCAGGGGGTCGATACTGAAGACGGTCCCCACTAAGACCCCCAAAAGGGACAGAGACAACACCCAAATAAGTCCCCCAGGGGTATGAAAATGAATCATCCCGGTCCCCATCCGGCTCCGGCGGATTAAGGCCGCCACTACGAGGCCCAGCTGCCGGTTGATAAAGAAGAGCACCGCGCAGCCCCCTACGGCTCCGCCCCGGAGGGCCACTGCCCGAATTTGGGCCATCACCGTTTCCGTATCCAGTTGTTGTTCCAATAGGGAACGGCGAACCACATCGGTTCCCGTGGCGCTCAAGGCCATGGAGCGGAGCACGGCCATTTGGGATTCTAAGAGGGACTTAAAGGCTTCGGTATTCCACGCGGCCTCCATGAGATACCCACAACTTACCGCCGCAAAGGCCGACGCGATGATGAGCCGGTAGGCGGTGGACCAGGCAAAGATCCCTCCGGAAGCTGCTGAAAACGGCGGGGCCACGATCCAGGTAAAGAGGAGCAGGATCACCGTAAAATAGCCCATACTCAACCAAGGGTAGGTGGCGGGATAGGAAGTCGCTAAGAGCCAGAGGGCGTTTCCTCCGATCACCAGGGCCGTACTCACCCAGGCGGCCCGGGTATGATACCCGTAGGCCATAAAGCCCAGGGGGAAGAGGAAGAACAAGATGAAAACACCGCTATGGATAGCCAGAAGGCACAAAGCGGCGCTCACCAGAGCCGGTACGAGGGCGCGTCGACGAAAGGGCGAAAGGCGCGCCTCCGGAACGCTATTCGCCCCCAAGGAAGTCTCGTGAAAAGCCATACGCGCCGCGCTCCACCTAGTCCGCTACAAAGGGAAGCAAGGCAATCACCCGGGCCCGCTTAATCGCCACAGCTAACGCCCGCTGGTGTTTTGCACAGGTGCCGGTAATGCGCCGGGGCAGGATTTTCCCTCGCTCGGTGATAAACCGGCGCAGGACATCCGCATCCTTGTATTCGATTTTCAGCTTTTGCAGGCAGAATTTGCAGACCTTTTTCTTAAAAAAGACCTTGCCCTTGCCGCCCCGGAGGATGCGCTCCTCCCCTTCTCGGCCCTCCATGGGGATTTCTCCCCGGTCGCCCCGGTCGCCCCGAGGGGGACGCTCGGTTTCAGGGTATTTTTCATCTGACATGATTAGCTCCTTAACCTTAAATTGAGATGTTGTACTTTAGGAAGCACGGATTAAAAGGGAATATCATCGGTAAACCCGTCGGGAGAAGTCCCCCCTGAGTCCCGGGAAGGGGGCCTTCGTTCAGAAAACCCCTCGCTTTTATGCTCCGGGTAGGGAGGCGAGCCATAGGAACCCATCCCGCTGTTTCCGCCGCCGCCAGGAGCGCCCACCGGATTACCCCCCAAAAGTTGCAAGTTATTAGCCACGATTTCTACTTTCGACCGGTTTTGGCCGTCCTGTTCCCAGCGATCCTGCCTAAGTTCGCCATCCACGCCGATGAGCTTGCCTTTCACTAGATACTGGTTCAAGGATTCCCCCTGCCTGCCCCAGAGCACGACATCAAAAAAATTCGCTTCATCCACCCATTGTTCGCCATTTTTGCGCCTTCGGTTCACCGCGATGGAGAATTTACTCACCGCCTGCCCACTGGTGGTATACTTGAGTTCCGCGTCCCGGGTCAGTCGTCCAATTAAAACCACGTGGTTTAGATCAGCCATGCATTCCTCCTTATTCCTCGATATTTACAAAGAGGTATTTAAGGAGATGGGTGTTCAGTTTAAAAACCCGATCCAGGACCGCAACTTTTGTGGGATCCAGCAGGACCGTGAAAAGAACATACCTGCCCCGTCTTCTTTTTTTAATTTCATAGGCCAACTCCCTATCGCCGATTTCATCGGTTTTTTCAATCTCCCCTCCTTGGGCGGCAAGGTCGGCCAAGACCTGTTCCCGACCCGCCTTATGGTGGTCTTCTTCTAAAGGAAAAATAACGGTAAGCTCATACCGACGCATGGGTCCTCCTTACGGACAAAAACAAAAAATGATCCATCCCAACCGGACGGATAAAGAGGCGATTTATCCTATAAAGAAAGGGCGCTTTTGGTCAAGAGGAACATAAGGGCAAAACGTGGGACGTCATTGCCAAGCGTATCGCGCCTCTGTGCTGGATTGCTTCGCCGCACGCGGGGCCCTCGCAAGGGCAGGTACGACCCCCATGCCGTTTCTTTATTATTGAAGAAATTCCGTATTGCCATGCCTTGTGCTTTTATGTTAGATTCGAGTACAATAAATATGAAATGGTTATGCCGCCCTTTCATATGAAATGAATTGGGTGGCGTAACGAATAGTATGGAGTTGTGTACATGGCAATACTCGGAGTGGTACTCCTGGTTCTTTTTATTGTAGTGGCAATCCTGTTGGTGTTCCTCGTGTTGGTACAGAATGAAGAGGGGGACAGCCTAGGGGGTATTTTCGCCGGGGGCAGTTCTTCGGCCTTTGGGTCTCGTTCCGGGAATGTGCTCACCCGGGGGACGTCGATTTTGGGTGCGTTGTTTTTGGCTTTGAGTTTCAGCCTGGCCTTGCTCAACCGGAGTCCCAGCGGTTCCGGGGTGGAAGAGGCGGCCCGGAAGCTCACCACCGAGGGAGACCAGAATTGGTGGCAGGATGCGGAAGCCGCGCCTCAGGGGGAACTAGTGCCTACGGAGACGGAGCCCGTGGAAGCTATTCCTGTGGAGGAACCCGCGAGTCTTGAGGGTCCTTTGGATGAAGCGCTGGTTACTGAAGAGCGCGAGGGGTCCGAGGAGAGCCCGGAATAGGGTCTGCTAAAGAGAGGACGGTATGTTTTTGTGTGATTTATTCCCTCCCCAGCTGATTAAGGTGGGTCTTGAGTCGGAAGACAAGGATGAGGTCTTTGAGGAATTGGTGGACTTTTTCTGCCAGTTGCAGCGGACCGACGGACGGGAAGAGATTCTCGGCGCCATTAGGGCCCGGGAATTAAAAATGTCTACGGGAATCCGCAAAGGCATTGCCGTCCCGCATGGCCAAACCGACGCGGTGGAGCGTATTTACGGCGTTCTGGGGATATCCCGGCGGGGAATCGAGTACGACTCCCTGGACGGGGAGCCGGTTCACTTGATCTTCATGATTCTCGCTCCCCATAAAGATTCGGAGAAACATCTGCGCCTCTTAAAACGCTTGAACCAATTATTAGACAATGAAACATTTTTTCGGGACCTGGTGGGACAAGGGGACGCCCAGGGCGCGGCAGGGCTTATTAAGAAGTATGAGGATATCCTCATCGCTTTGGATTAGGGTAGCGCGGGGAAGGATGTTGCTATGAATGAACAGCCCGTATTGCACCATTTATTGCAGGTCGAAACCGAAGCCGCCGCCTTGGTGGATCACGCCCAGGCTGAAGCGGACCTCCGTCTTGCCGAAGGGGAGAAACAAAACCGCAGACGCTACGATGAACGGTACAGTCAGGAGCTTACGTCTATTGACGCGGAATATGCCCAGAAACGGGCCGCCTTAGAAGCGGCGTATCGCAAGGAACTTGCGGGGTATCAGGAGAATCTTAACGCCATGACGGTTTATAAAGAACGGTTTTCCGCCCTGGTAAGCGCTTTGCTTCCCCCGGATAATCCTTAAACCAAGGATAAAGGAAGGGCGATGCTACGAAGAGGCGAGCAGGCCTATGGGTATGCCAAAGCCTGCGGGATCATCGGAAAATCCTTCGTGGGGAAAAGGATTTTCGATCTGAACGGCGTAAGTCGGCTTTCCGATCTGGATCGCTTGATTTTCCCCCAGAGTGCGGGCAATCTTCCTGAAAAGGAACTGCTTGTGGATATGGAAGCGCGGATCATTCAGCGCTCAGTAAAGCAAATCTTGGCTTTGGTGAGGGATTTCATAGAACCCCCGGATGTGCTGGTGCAGCTCATTCGTAGTTATGAATATGAGGATATGAAACGAGTCCTCAATACCATCGCCATCGGAGAAACAAAAAACCCGGGATTTACCGATATAGGCCGGTTTCGCCGAGTTGCCTTTGAAGCCTATCCGGATGTAGAGGCTATGGTGAGAGGGACGGAATTTGAAGGTCTGCTTAAAGGCGGTCGTTGGTCCCAGCAGGATACGGTAGACCTGCAAATCAAGCTGGACGGCTTGTATTACACAGGGCTTTGGCAGGACCTGAAACCCCTGGGTAGACGGGAGCGCGGAACCATTGAGCGGATCCTGGGGGAAGAGATCGCCTTGAGAAACGCCGTATGGGTGCTGCGTCTTAGAACCTATTACAACCTTTCGGCGGACCGGATCCGGGAAAAACTTATCCGTTTGGGGCCGCCCCAATGTTTCGCCCCTGCGGCTGCGGCCCTTATCCTGCCTTTAGAAAGCTACGGCCCGTGGAGCCGCTGGAAATATGTTTCCTTGCTCAACCCTGAAAACCCGCAGCAGCACTGGAAAGTGGATCCTCGGTATGTGCAGAACGCCGCTTCGGAATATCTGTACCGTTTAGTCCGTTTGTCTTTTCGGCACTGGCCCTTTGCCATGGATTCGATTTTCTGTTTTATCAAGCTGAAACAGTTTGAAGAGGATCTGCTGACCAGTGTGGCCGAAGGCCTGGGTATGGGTATACCTATCCAGGATGTGTTTACCCTGCTGGAGGTAGAACCATGATCCGTCCCCAAAAAATGAAACAAATCGAATTAACCGTCCTTGAACGGGATGTGGATAGGCTGATTACCTTTTTGGGCCGCCAAGGGGTGATGCAGTTTTCTCTGCATCCAGAAGAGCGCCTTCCCTTAGACGCAGCCCAGACCAAACAAAAGGAAGTGGTGCGCGCCCGGGACGAAGCCCTATATCAGGGGATTCAAGAACAGTTGGAAAAACTTAAATCCCTTTCGGTATATCTGGGCCTTGAAATCGCCCTGGAGCCCGAGGAGACGAGCCTCTTTCCGGGCCCTGCGGAAGCGGCCTTGGTGGAAGAGATGCATCGCGTCGTAACCGCCTTGACCGCCAAGGAACACGCCTTGATCCAAGAACGGGAACACCTGGAAGTTACGCTGAACGAAGCCCGGGCTTTTAGCGATCTCAATACCCCTTTAAGCGCCTTGGACCAGCTGTCCTATTTGACCTTGCGTCTGGGGCGGCTGGACCTCAAGGAGCAAGCGGACTTACGGGAACGCCTCGAGGGCCGGGCGGTGATTATCTCCCTGGGAGACGACCGGGTCGCGGCTGCCACTTCCCGTAAGGGCCGGTTCGCCCTGGATTCGGAACTGAAGAAACATGCCTTCATTCCTATTCCCGTACCCGAAGGGGACCACCAAATTCCGCCGGAACTGCTTTCGAGTTTGGAGCGCCGCTTTGGGGAGATGATCCAGGAACTGCACGACCTGGAAAAACGCAAAGAACTGTTGCGCGCCGAGTACGGGGCCCAGCTTAGGGCTTTGGCCGGTTCTTACAGTATGGCGGCCATTGCCACCCAGCTCAGGGGAAAACTGGTGGTCTCTAAGAACCTTTATGTTCTGTCCGGCTGGGTTCCGGCGGATACCCTCAAAAATCTCGTGGAGGAATTGGCGGAACTCACGGATGGTCGCCTTGCCGTGCGGTCCTTTGACCCTGATGAAATTGGTACCGTTAAGGAAGGCAAAGAAAAGGTTCCGGTCTTGCTCAAGCACGGCGCGTTTGTGCGGAGTTTTGAACGGATCGTGTTTTCCTACGGCGCCCCCCTGTACGGCACCATCGATCCCACGCCTTTTGTGGCGGTGTTCTTCACCATTCTTTTCGGGATCATGTTCGGGGATGTGGGCCAGGGCTTCGTACTTCTGTTGCTGGGGATCCTCACGGGCAAACGGGGGATCAAGGCCCTTTCGAGTTTCCGAGTCTATTCCACTCCCCTTATCGCCGTGGGATGCGCTTCTATGGTTATGGGCCTGTTAAGCGGCTCGGTGTTTGCCCATGAAGAGCTGCTGGTAGGGCCTACCCAGAAGGTCTTGGGTTTTTTTATGGGTCTTACCGGGCAGACCGGAGAGCCTCCTGAGCGTATTCTGCATCTCATGCCTGAAGCGGATAATATCGAAAAGCTTTTTTACTTCTTCGGTTTCACCTTGGCGGTGGGGATCATTCTCACGTCCATAGGACTATGGGTCAATATCATCAACCAGATGGCCCTGAAACATTACGAAAAGGCCCTGTTTTCCAAAACCGGCATAGCCGGAGTCTTGCTTTTCTGGTATGCGCTTTTCATTGCGGCGCGTTGTCTTTTGGGTGGGCGTTTTCACCGCCTTGACTGCGTCGGCCTTATGACGCCGGTGTTCTTTATTTTCTTTGGCCCCATAATCGGACGGCTTATGGCCAAAGAGCGGCCCCTGTTGCCAGAGGGCCTTATGGTTTTTATCGTGGAGGGTTTTGTGGAGATCCTGGAAACCCTGTCCACGTATATTTCCAATACCGTGAGTTTTCTCCGGGTAGGGGCTTTTGCCCTCTCCCACGGGGTGCTTTCCTTTATTATCTTTACCCTTTCGGGCATGGTGTCCCACGTAACGGGGGGACCCCTTTTCTCGCTTATCATCATGCTGGTCGGGAACGTAGTGATAATACTCCTTGAAGGAATGATCGTAGCCATTCAGGTGGTGCGTCTTCAATATTACGAATTTTTCAGCAAATTTTTTACCGAAACCGGGGTGGAATTCTCTCCCTTCCGATTTCGTAGGGAGGTTAAGTCATGAAACGGGTTATTATCCTGCTGGTGCTGGTGCTTGCATCCACTTCACCGATCCTGCTTTTTGCCCAGGAGGCGAAAAGTGCTTCAGCGGCAACTGCTGAGGTGGCGGGGGATAGCGCGGCGTGGAAGTACATTGCCGCAGCCTTGGCAGTCGGGCTCTCCTGTATTGCCGGGGGCATTGCAGTAGGCCAGATTGGCGCGGCGGCCATGGGGGCCATGAGCGAAAACCCTGAGCTTTCAGGAAAGGCCTTGCCCTATGCGGGTCTTGCGGAAGGGATATGTCTTTGGGGATTCCTCGTGGCATTGCTTATCTTGGTTCTTAACTAACGGTGGACTTTTTCTTTATCGGTGATCCGGAATTGGTAACAGCCTTTCGGTTCATCGGCATTCGGGGGAAAGGGGTGATGAATGCCGAAGGGGCGAAAGCCGCGTTCTTGGGTATTACCCGCAGGGAGGATACGGTTTCCCGTTCCTTTCCCCGTATGGAAAAAATCGAGCATTGTCAGATTCTGATTATCACCGAAGAGGTGGCGGATTGGCTGGGGGATATCCTCATCCAATGGCAATTATCGGATCAATATCCCCTGATAGTAGAGGTTCCCGGTATGATGGGTAAACTTCCCGGTCGCAAGACCTTGGTGGAATCCATTCGAGAAGCCATCGGAATCCATGTATAAGAAATGAACGCGGGATAGGTATGGGGTATGGAAGAATTACAATCCACTGAACGGCTAGACCGGGAAATACTGGAGGACGCCCATAAAAAGGCGGCTCGTATCCTCAAGGCGGCGGATGAGGCGATACAAGCTGGGATCTGCGCCTGGGAAGAGAAGACTAACGTCGCTATCGCGGGGATACGGCAAAATTATGATCGGACCTTCGAGTCGGTCCAGCGAGAGTTTCACGCCCGGGTTATCCTGGATAAGCGGCGGATTCGGGCTGGTAAAATCGAAGCCTTGCTCACCGAGGCCCTGGACGCCTATTTTCTCAGCCTCCCCCGTACGCGCCTCCTTTCTCTTTTGGCGGGAACCTTGCAAGGCTGTGTGGCGGAAGTTACCAAGACCGGGGAAATGCCCCGGGATTTTTCGGTGCAATGCTGCGGCTTAACCGATACGGAAGGAGTCGCGTTGCTTCGCGCCGCGTTCCCTTTAGGAAGCTGGACTATGACTCCCCTAGCTGAACAGCCCGGCCCAGAGAATCCCTTCCCGGTGATTCAGGCGGATGCTCCGTCCGTGCGGATTACCGTGTCCATTCGAGGACTGGGGGAGACCCTTTTGGCGGAAAAAAGAGCGGAATTGGTGGAGGCTTTGGTGGGAGCTGAAGTCTTAGAGACCTTAGACAGCGCGGAAGCCGGGGGAGTGCTATGAATGAAGGCCGGGTAAAACGTATTGCCGGTCCTATCATCAGGGTTGCCGGCCTCAAGGGCGCGGGCCTTTTTGATGTGGTCGAGGTCGGGGAGAAGCGGATCATCGGTGAAGTGGTCCGCATTGAAGGGCCCGAGGCAGTGATCCAGGTGTATGAGGACGATACGGGACTGCAAGTCGGGGCTGCGGTAACTTCTACAGGAAGACCCTTATCGGTGCGCCTGGGACCAGGACTCATCGGTACCATTTATGACGGGATTCAGCGGCCCTTGGAATATCTGTTTAAGCAGTCCGGGGTGTTTATGGACCCCGGGGTGCAGGGAGAACCCTTAGACTCTTCCCGGTTATGGCCCTTTATCCCGGATCCGGATTTGGTGGAAAAGCTGAAGGCCGGTACGACGGTGCCGGTTCGCCCTGGTATGGTGCTGGGAACAGTCAAGGAAACCGCGAGTATTACCGGTAAAATCATGGCGCCCCCCCATAGTTCTGGAGGAAACTTGACGGAACTCGCCGCGCCGGGGGAATACACCTGCGACGGGGTCATAGGACGCACCGACACGGGGGAGGAACTCACGCTAACCCAGTGGTGGCCCGTGCGGATTCCCCGGCCCGCGGCGGAACGCCTTGCGCCGGATCAGCCCTTGGTTACCGGGGAACGGGTGATCGACGTGTTTTTTCCCTTGTCCAAGGGCGGCACTGCGGCTATCCCCGGGGGTTTTGGCACCGGTAAGACCATGACCCAGCACGCCATTGCCAAATGGTGCGATGCAGACGTAATCGTTTACATCGGTTGCGGGGAACGGGGCAACGAGATGACCGACGTGCTCACGGAGTTTCCCCATCTCACGGACCCCCGCAGTGGCCGGTCCCTTATGGAGCGTACCATTCTCATCGCCAATACCTCGAATATGCCCGTAGCGGCCCGGGAAGTTTCGATCTATACGGGGGTAACCTTGGCGGAATTCTACCGGGATATGGGCTATCACGTGGCTATCATGGCGGATTCTACGAGCCGCTGGGCTGAAGCGTTGCGGGAGCTCTCGGGTCGTATGGAGGAGATGCCAGCGGAAGAGGGATTTCCAGCCTATCTTCCCACGCGGCTCGCCGAATTTTACGAGCGCGCCGGCCGGGTCCATACCCTTTCTGGCGCGGAGGGTTCGGTTTCTATTATTGGTGCGGTTTCTCCGCCGGGGGGGGACTTTTCCGAACCCGTGACCCAGCATACCAAGCGGTTTATCCGCTGTTTTTGGGCTTTGGACCGGGACTTGGCCAACGCCAGGCATTATCCGGCCATCAGCTGGATAGACAGTTATTCTGAATACGCCGAGGAGGTAAAGCCCTGGTGGGAACGGGTGAATCCTGCCTGGGCCGTGGTCCGCCAGCAGGCCTTGGACCTACTCAAGAAAGAGCAGCGTTTAGCGGAAATCGTCCGGCTCATTGGCCCAGACGCCTTGCCGGATGATCAGCGGCTCATTCTTTTGACTGCGGAAATTATCAAAGATGGGTTTTTACAGCAGAATTCCTTTGACCAAGTAGATATGTACTGCGTTCCCACGAAGCAGGTACGACTTTTAGTGCTGATCATGGAATTTTATGAACGGGCCCAGGAGTGTATCAAGGAGGGGGCTCCCTTGCTGAAAATCACTGGCCTTAAAGCTGCAGGAGCGTCCCTTGCCATTCGGGAGCAGCTTTCTCGGCTGAAAAGTACCATAACAAACGACGACCTCGGCGCTTTTGAGGACTTTGAGATAGCCATGCGGGGCGCCTTAGAAGAACTGGAACGGACGTACCGGATCAAGGAGGGGCGATGAGAGGGGTAGCTTACCGGGGACTGACCCGGATTGAAGGGCCGGTGGTCATCACGGCGCGTAGCAAGAACGTGGGCTTTAATGAAGTAGTGGCCGTGTACGACCGGGACGAGGGCCGTCGTTTAGGCCGGGTGGTGGATATAAGCGAAGACTGGACCGCGGTCCAGATTTTCGGGAGTACCACTGGTTTAGACGCTGATGATACTCGAGTGGAATTCCTAGGCCGTCCCATGGAACTCCGGGTGGGTTCAGGCCTTTTGGGCCGGGTCTTTAACGGCTTGGGTGAACCCATTGACGGGTATGGGGCAATTTTTTCCTCTACCTGCCTTGACGTGAACGGCCTTCCTATCAACCCCTACGCCCGGGTCTATCCCCGGGACTTTATCCAGACCGGTATTTCCGCAATTGACGGCATGAATACTCTCATCCGAGGGCAGAAACTGCCGATTTTCTCTGGGAACGGCCTGCCTCACAACCGGTTAGCCGCCCAGATCGTCCGGCAGGCGAAGATTTTAGCCGCCGACGAGTCCTTTGTGGTGATTTTCTGCGCCATGGGGATCAAATACGACGTGGCCCGGTTCTTTTTAGACGACTTTGAACGGAGTGGTGTGCTGGCCAAGGTGGTTATCTTTCTATCTCTTGCGGATGCCCCCTCCCTGGAGCGGCTTATTGCCCCGCGCTGCGCCCTAACGGCGGCGGAATACTTGGCCTACGAGAAAAATATGCACGTTCTGGTGGTGATGACCGACATGACCAACTACTGCGAGGCCCTACGGGAGGTATCCTCCATCCGCGGGGAGGTGCCCAGCCGCAAAGGCTATCCGGGCTATCTCTATTCGGATTTGGCGGCCCTCTACGAGCGGGCTGGGAAGATCCAGGGGTCCACGGGGTCCATCACCCAGATTCCCATTCTTACCATGCCGAATGATGATATAAGCCATCCGATTCCCGATTTGTCCGGGTATATCACTGAAGGGCAGATCGTGCTGGACCGGGAACTCTCCCAGCGGGGGATGTATCCCCCCGTGGCGGGTTTGCCCAGCCTGTCTCGTCTGATGAAAGATGGCATTGGCCCAGGGATGACCCGGGAGGATCATAAAGATGTGGCGAGCCAGCTCTTTGCCGCCTATTCCAAGGTAAAGCAGGTGCGAAATTTAGCCTCTATCATTGGGGAAGAAGAACTGTCCGCAGAAGATAAACAGTACCTGCGCTTTGGGGAGCGCTTTGAACAGGTTTTTCTCTCCCAGGGGGAAGACGAAAACCGGGACATAGGCCAGACCTTGGATTTGGGCTGGCGGGTGCTGAAGGAAATCCCTCGGGAGGAATTGGTACGCATTAATCCTGAATTCATCAAGAAATACTTAGACTCCCCGGCAGAGGCGACTGTCCTACAGAGCCAGGAAGTTCGGCATCTGAGCCAGGAGGCTTCATAGTCCATGGCCCGAGAATCCATTGCCCCTACGAAAAGCAACCTCCTTAGGGTTAAGGAACGGCTGACCATGGCCAGCGAAGGGTACGAACTACTGGAACAAAAACGGGAAATCCTTGTGATGGAACTGATGCAGCGGGTGGAGCAGGTCAAGCTCTTGGAACGGGACTTAGACGCCCAGGTCGAACGGGCCTATCCCGCCTTAAAACGGATGCTTATTGTGGTGGGCCGGGAACGGGCGGACCGGCTTTCCCAAAACATCCGTTATCACTATGAGCTACAGGAGAAAACCATAAGTAGCGCGGGCATGACCTTGCCGGGGCTCGAAGTCCACCTGCCCCAGGTAGAGCTCAAATACGCCCCCAACCATTCTTTCGCAGAATGTGATGAAACGGTTTTGGAATTTTTTAAGCTGTTGAAAATCCTCACGGAACTTGCGTCCCTGCGTACCTTGGCCTGGCGGCTCGCCAGGGAAGTACGCAAGACCCAGCGGCGGGTGAACGCCCTGGAAAAAATGGTGATCCCCAGCGCGGTGGAAACCAAAGCGTATATTGAAGCGGCTTTAGAAGAGCGGGACCGGGACGCCTTTTTTACCAGTAAGCTGTTGAAAACCAAGGCCGGTAAAGCATGATGATGAAATCCCTCTTTTCCCACATTATTGTGGCGGTTACCGGTTCCGACGCCTCTATTTCTGCAGCCAAGTACGCGATTCTTCTTTCAAAGTTCTACCGGTGCCATCTTACGGCGGTGTACGTAGTGGATATTGCCACCATACGACAGCTAACCTTGAGCAAGCTCTTCATACAAGAGGAAAGCCAGGAATATGAGAAGAGCCTTGAGCTCAACGGCGAGCGGTATCTTTCTTTTGTGGAAGAACTGGCCCATACCAAGGGAGTCAAGATAGGCCGGGAGATCCGTCGAGGCGCGGTGTATACGGAAATCTTGACCATCGCGGAGGACAAGAAGGCGGACATGATCATCTTGGGAGGCTTGGAAAAGAACCGCAATCCCCGGGACATTATTTCCCACGCCCACCGGGAAATCATGCTCAACGCCAAGTGTTCCGTGCTGCTGGTCAAGGATCCTTCGATTGACCTGATTTTTAAGCGGGCCTAAGCGGCGCCGGTGGAGTTCTAGGATAAAACGGTATAGTATTAAAAGAGTATGATACAAGTGGTAAATACGAGATGAGAATAGTAGTTGTTAGTGTGCCGGCGCAGTCCCAGGGCGTTCCTGAGTATGTGCAGGTCTTGGCCAAGGGTATGGCTGCTATGGGCCATCAGGTGGACATTCTTGATGCTTGGACCCAAGACGGAGGCCGTCTTCCCGCCTATGACTATATTGCGGTGAGTGTTGAGGCGGTATCCTGGTTTGGTGGGAAGCTGCCTGAGCCTTTGACTAAGGTCCTCGCGGTGGGGGACCGGCTTATGGGTAAGAAAGGGGCGGCTTTCTTGAAAAAGACCGGCCCCTTTACTACCAAGGCCTTGAGCAATCTGATGCGGATGATGGAAAAAGAAGGGATGATGGTGAATTGGAGCGAGGTTATCCTGAGCGCGCCCCAGGCGGAATCTCTGGGAAAACGAATTGGGGCATAAGAGGGTGTGAACACCGGTGGAAAACTATTACAACCTTCTGGGTATACAGCAAAATTCTTCGTCTCAGGATATTAAACGAGCCTTTCGGGAGCGGGCAAAACGGTTGCATCCGGATATTGCGGGGAAAGGCGGGGAAGCGCAGATGCGTAAGCTCCTTTGCGCTTATGAAGTCCTTTCCGACCGGGAGCGGCGCTATGAATACGATAGGGCCTACAGCCGGTCTGTCAAGCACCTGGACTTTGATTACCGGGTCTTCTTGGAATCCCAGACCGAGGACCCCATAAGCCAGGCTAAATTGGTTTTTTTTGATCTCCTGCACCGAGACGAGGAACAGGCCCTCTGCGTATGGTGGGCCCAGGGCGGCCTTGACTTCCCTATGGAGCGCTACCTGAGCCGGGAAGATTGGATGGATTGCACCTTTATCTTGGCGGAGGAACTGGAAAAACGCCACGGTTATTATGAGGCCTTCATGCTGTTGGTCCGACTAGTCCGGGAAGAACGGCGGGAGCCCTATTTCCGGCATTTTATGAGCGACATTGAGGGTTTTTTGAAAGAATTGGTGCGGCTCCGGCTTAAATCCGTGGTGGATGAGGAAACCTATGTCACCTGTATCGAAACCTTGCTGGAGTTGGGCTTTTCTTCCCGGGACGAGGCGCGGTGGATGCGTTCTATGGCCGAGACGTTGATGCACCTGGGAAAACTGGATGCCGCTCAACGGGTGTTCCGAGAAGCCTTAAAGCGGGATCCGGCCTTGCCCAACGTGGTGCAGTTGCGGCGGAAACTCAAGGTGTAAGACTATGATTCGTTTAAAAAATGAACAACAGATTGCCGGGATTCGTACTTCCTGCAAGATGTTGTCCGCTATGTACCGGGAACTCCTTCCCCTGGTTATGCCGGGGGTGGAAACTCGGGAACTGGATAGATGGGCCCGCGTCTGGATCAAGAAGGCCGGGGGAAAACCTGCGTTCTTGGGGTATGGACCTAAGAACAATCCTTTTCCCGCAGCCTTGTGCATTTCCATTAACCAGGAGGTCATCCACGGGATTCCCTCTAAACGGCGGATCGCCCAAGGGG
>JAITJK010000235.1 GCA_031278935.1 Spirochaetaceae bacterium
CGTTCAATTATACTCTGATGATATTCAACAGCAGAAAAGAAATCATTTTCTAGGAAATTATCAAATCGTTTGGTTACTACAACATCGGTATCTAAATAAATACCACCTTCAATATATAAAGCATATAAGCGAACATAATCAGTTACAAATGCCCATTTTTTTGCCCGGTATGCTTCAGCAACAAATGGAATACTAGTTATATCAAAATTAGTTTCATCCCAACAAATAATTTGATAATCGGGCATAACACTTTTCCATGTTTCTATACAGGAGGTCAGTCTTTTCGACATCTTATTTTTACCAAACCAGCAATAATGAATTTTTTTAGGTATCGACATAACAACATTCCTCCATGATTATGGGCACATAAACTCCCTATATCCGGCCATCCGGCCAAAAATGGCGAATAGGTATACATGATAACTCCACCCTGTATCTATGTCAAGAGGACTTGGGATTTTGCGGGCCTAGCGGCGGGCGGACCTTGCCAGAGGCGGTTTTATTCCCGCCCATAGCCGCCCCTGTTTCGCAGAAACCCTCCAGCGCCCTAAGCCTAAGAAGAATGCTCAGGACAAGCAGCGGCGCTGAGTTCCTGCCCCCGGTCGAATATTCTATAAAAGCTGAAACAAGAACACCCTCCCTTGACAAACAGCACCAAAATATATTAATGCGTTAAGTAACTATACTATGAAACCCACGATAAAAATGAGCGATATTGCCAAGGAACTCAGCGTCAGTACCGTAACCGTCAGCAAGGCCCTGGCCGGTAAAGACGGGGTGAGCGACGCCCTGCGAAAGGCCATCGTCCTTAAGGCGGAAGAATTGGGCTATGTGTACAACAGCCTGCCCCGGAATATGCTGGAAGGCCGGCACTACCTCATCGGCATCCTTATCGCCTCAAAATTTATCGGCGAAAGTTCGTTTTACTGGATTTTTTACCGGGAATTGCTCCGGGTGATAAACCAGACCCCATACCTGGGGGTTCTGGAAATCATAAGCGATGAAGACGAGCTACACTGCGTCCTCCCATCGATGCTAAGAGCGAAGCGGATCGACGGCGTGATCATCCTGGGGCAGATGGGGAACCCCTACATCACCATGATCGCTTCCAAAATAACCCAATGCGTCTTTCTCGATTTTTACTCCGAAATAGGCTCAGGCGACTGCGTGGCCTCAAACAACTTCCTCGGCTCCTACAACCTAACCAAACTGCTCATTGCCTCGGGACATAGACGCATCGGCTTCATCGGGTCCACCGCCGCCACCACCAGCATCCTGGACCGCTACCTGGGGTTCTGTAAGGCCATGATGGAGGCGGGCCTCCCCACGGACGCGGCCATTGAAGACCGGGACGACCGGGGCTTCTACATCGATATCATGCTTCGCCCGGAAGACTATACCGCCTATGTGTGCAATAACGATCAAATAGCGGGACTCCTTATCAACCAACTCAGGAGATTGGGGCTAAAGGTTCCCCGCGACGTCTCCCTGGTGGGCTTTGACAATGAAAGCGAGGTGGTTACCTCGGGGATAGGCGTTACCAGTTGGGAATGTAACATAGCGGGTATGAGCGAACTCGCGGTGAGCCTGCTTATCCAGCATATTGAATCCCCCGCGTATGTTCCCCGGGGACATTCTTTCATAGACGGCCGGGTGGTAATGAAACAGTCCATCAGCCCCCCGCCAAAATCCTAAGGAGTGAACCATGCCCTATTTCTTCCATGAACAGGATGCGCTGCTGCATCTGCAATCCGCCACAACGAGCTATGTCATTAAGCTATACGCCTCTGGTCTGCTGGGCAATGTCTACTGGGGCCCAAGGCTCTCCGAACCCCAGGACCTTTCCAGCCTCATCGGGCTTCGGGACAAGCGCGTGGGGGAAAACCCTTCCACGGTGGATTATGAACACCAGGAGGATATCCTCTACCAAGAGTATCCTTCCGGAGGCGCTTCGGATTTCCGGCCTCCGGCCTTTCGGGTGATCCAAGCCGACGGCAGCGCTCTGTCCCCCTTGCGCGTAGACCTGCGGCCTGAACATTCCCACCGCCATACGCCGGGGAAACCCGCCCTCCCAGGTCTCCCCGGACTCTGGTGTTCTACGGAGGATGAGGCGGATACCCTGCGGATCCGCCTTGCCGACGCCCTTACGGGCCTTTCGGTGGAGCTCCAGTACACCCTGTTTCGGGATACCGGGGCCCTGGTACGGAGCGCCCGGTTCCTCAACCAAGGCACGGAAGCGTGCTATCTCACCCGTGCCTTTTCCCTCTCGGTAGATCTGCCTCCGGGGGAATTCGACGTCATTCATCTTGCGGGCTCCTGGGCCCGGGAACGGCATATCATCCGCCAGCCCCTGCTGGGAGGGACTCATCTGGTGGAAAGCACCCGGGGCATCTCAAGCCATCAGGAGAACCCCTTCATAGCCCTAGCCGAACCCTCCGCCCAGGAGGAGAGCGGCCTAGTATACGGCTTCAACTTGGTGTATTCCGGTAACTTCAGCGCCCTCGCGTCCCGGGACCAGTTCGGCGGCATCCGGGTACTCATGGGGCTTAACCCGGAAAACTTCCGCTGGAAGCTTGAGAGCGGGGAAAGCTTCCAAACCCCGGAATGTGTCATGGTCCTTTCCCGCACGGGCTTAGGCGGCCTCTCCCGGACCTTTCACCGTCTGTACCGGGACCATCTCATCCGGGGCCAGGAGCGGCAACGGCCCGTCCTTATCAACAACTGGGAAGCCACCTACTTCAATTTTACGGAGGATAAGCTCCTCGCCCTGGCGCAGGAAGCTGCGGCAGTGGGGATAGAGCTTTTCGTGCTGGATGACGGCTGGTTTGGCCATCGGGACGCGGACAATTCAAGCCTGGGGGACTGGTTTGAAGACCTGCGGAAACTGCCCCGGGGCCTTAAAGACTTGGCCGTCAAAATCCGGGAAAAGGGGCTGCAATTCGGCCTCTGGTTTGAACCGGAAATGGTTTCGCCGGATTCGCGGCTCTACCGGGACCATCCCGGCTGGTGTTTGCACGTCCAGGGCCGGCATAGGACGGAGATCCGTAATCAGCTAGTCCTGGACCTAAGCCGCGCCGAAGTACGGGAGGCCCTTATCCACAGGGTATCCACCATTCTTACAGAGGTCCCGGTAAGCTACGTTAAATGGGACATGAACCGGGCCCTCACGGAGACCGGTTCTGCGGCTCTGCCCCCGGACCGGCAGGGGGAGGTGGCCCACCGCTATGTCCTGGGGGTCTATGAAATGATGGAACGCCTGGTTTCCGCGTTCCCCCAGGTGCTTTTTGAAGGCTGCGCCGGGGGCGGAGGCCGTTTTGATCCGGGTATTCTGTACTATATGCCCCAGATATGGACCAGCGATAACTCCGACGCCATAGAACGGCTGAAGATTCAATACGCGACGAGCCTTGTGTATCCCCTTTCCTCTATGGGCGCCCATGTATCTGCGGTTCCCAACCATCAGTGTGGAAGGATAAGCCCCCTAGAAACCCGGGGTAACACGGCCATGTCGGGGATTTTTGGCTATGAACTGGATCTTGGCGCGCTTTCGGCTGAAGAAAAAGAGCTGGTCAAAAAGCAGGTCGCGTTTTACCAGGAACACCGGCGACTCATACAGACGGGCGACCTCTACCGGCTTAAAAGCCCCTTTGCGGGTCCCCGGAACCCAGGGAACGAAACCGCGTGGCTCATCGTAAGTCCCGGCAAGGACCGCGCCCTGGTCTTCTACGCCCGGATCCTGGCGGTTCCCAATCCAGGCCTTGCGGTCCTCACCCTGGCGGGCCTTGAGGGCGCTTTTACCTACCGGATAAGCGGTAAAACCAGCTATACCGCCCGTGGTGAGGTTCTCATGCAGGCCGGAATCCGCCTCCCTCCCTTGTGGGGGGATTTTCAAAGCGCCCTGTGGGTTTTGGAAAAAGTTTGAACCCCGTGAAATTGCAGGGAGAGGGTCAGACCTCGGCCAGGGGGTCTGACCCCAAGGACCAGGCTGGTGGCGTACGCAATACCCCCCTAACCCTGCAGGCATGTGGTTACATTTTATAGAAGGAGAACACGATGCATTCACCCTTACGAACCGCTCCGATCTTTTCGGACAACATGATCTTACAGCGGGATACCTATGTCCCGGTCTGGGGAACGGGAGAAGACGGCGCCCTTGTTACCCTGGGGCTGAACAATACCCAGGTCCGCGCCTGCGTCAAAGACGGCGTATGGAAGGCCTACCTGCCGCCCCATACGGCGGGAGAACGGGGAGCGCTGGAGATTTCCAGCGGCGAGGAAACGATTCGTTTTGAAAACGTCCTCTTTGGGGACCTGTGGTTTGCCGGAGGGCAGAGCAACATGGAGATGGAGCTCAAGGACTGCCGTAATGGAACGGTGGAAGTGGCGGCGGCGGATCATCCTGATATCCGCTTCTATCAACCGGTAAAGCGGGCGGTGGTGGACCAGGCGTTTCTGCGTGAAGAACTCCATTGCCGCTGGCAGGAATGCCGGCCCCATACCGCCGGGGTCCTCAGCGCGGTGGCGTATTTTTTCGCCCGGAACGTGAAGGCCGAGACGGGCGTGCCGGTGGGTATTATAAACTGCTCCTGGGGCGGAACCAGCGCAAGCGCCTGGATGAGCCGGGACCAGCTAGGGCGAACCGCAGCGGGGATCCGCTGTCTTGAGGACTATGAGCGGCTTATCAACGGGAAGAGCGACGAACAGTACGAAGAGGAGATGGAAGCCTACTTTACGGAATGGCGGGCCTGGGACAAACGGATTCAGGAACGGCGGGCGCGGGAGAGCGGGGTAAGCTGGGAAGTCCTCAACGCCGAATGCGGGGAATGTCCCTGGCCCCAGCCCGCAGGGAGGAAAAGCCCCTACTGCCCAGGGAATCTCTATCATTCCATGATCCGCCGGGTCGCGCCTTACGCCTTAAAAGGGTTTTTGTACTACCAAGGCGAGGAAGATGAATCCCGGGCGGAAGATTACGCGGACTTGATGTACTCCCTTATCGATCAGTGGCGGAGCGATTGGAACGATGATACCCTCCCCTTCCTGTTCGTACAGCTTCCGATGTATGCGTCCAAAACAGAAACCGACGGGGGAACCACAACGGAAAACTGGCCGGTATTACGGGAACAGCAGTACAAAGTATCTCGTATCGTAGCAAATACCGGTATGGCGGTGATCATCGACTGCGGGGAATTTGACAACATTCATCCCCTGGACAAACAGACGGTGGGCTTCCGGCTGGCCCTCCAAGCGCTGCAAAAGGTATACCGCCGGCCTGTTGCCGCCGCCGGGCCGGTTTTTTCCCACGCGGTCCGGGAGGGATGCGTCCTTCGGGTGTATTTTACCCAGGCCGGGGAGGGCCTCGAAGCCCATGGGGAACTCACGGGCTTTGAGGTGGCGGGTTCCGACGGCCTGTACCGCCCCGCTTCCGCGCTTATAGACGGCACAACGGTTCTGGTAAGCGGAGAAGCCTTGGCAGAACCTGAATGGGTACGCTATTGCTGGGTAAAGTATGGGCCCACGCCACTCTTCGCCAAAAACGGCCTCCCGGTAATGCCCTTTAGGAGTTCCCGCCGCTAAGGAAGCGCGAGGAGGGGAAATGAGCTGCCCGGTGGTTTCCCCCTAGGGAGGGAGCAGCACGGCAGGTAAGCCTACCTAGGCGGTGGCGAACCCTGCTTTTACCACGGAGCAGGCCGGTTTTCCATAGAGACTGTAGCCCCGGTCTTCGGCGGCTTCTTGCGCTGGGGGAAGACGCCCAGGCCAGGACCAAAGACCAAACCCCAGAACCCAGGGCCGTCGCCGGCAGTGTTCAAACACCTCCCGGTACCAGGCGGCCTGCCCAGGGAGGTCCAGTGCGCCTGAGAGGTCCCATTTGTTCGGTATATGCGGAGAACCCACCGTACTCATGCAGCCGGTTTCGGCGAAGAAACACGGTTTGGCGTATTTTTTAACCACCCCTTCTATGCGGTCAAGCTGAGTTTCCCAGGAACCTGCCGGGTAATACGCGCTGGTGGAGATCACGTCCACGCAGTCCCACCAAGTAAGGCGGTCCTCCTGATATTTGTCCGTATTGTAACTCACCGGGCCGGAATAAAGCCCTTTTATCTTGGCAATAAGTTCCCGCCAATGTTCCTGCTGCCCTTCAGCCATGACCATCTCGCATCCGGCGATAAACATCACGCAGCCTAGGTCTTCGGCGATTCGGGCGTAGTGCAGGTGAAACCGCTCATGGGCGGTGAACCAGCGCCGCCACGAAGGCTCGCCGGGAACTTCGGTATCAAAAAAATTGATAAACGCCCGCCACACGCCGTTTTGGCAATTCACGGTGGGCTTCAGTATCACCTTGAGACCAAGGCTCTGGGCAAAGGCGATAAACCCGCGCAGTTCCTCGTCTTCCGGGCCGTATTCACCGGAAAAGAATATCTGTTCACTCTGAGGCGTGGCCTGTACACCCGGAGGCGTAAGGATAAGGTGCGTCGCCCCGGTCTCGTCCTGCACCGTTTCGAGGCTCTGCCGCGCCTCCTTTGAACCCAGAAGGCCCTGCGGGGGAAAGGGCGCGAAATTAAGTGCCTTAATACACTCCATAAATACTCCTGCTATCCAGTTTGACCAGGCAGTAATACCGTTTATGCGGCCCTTTGTCAATGCCTCAACAGCAATGCGCATCTTTACACCGTGTCATTGCAAGCGCCGCGAAGCCAATCCTGCGGGGAGTGGGGCATAAGGGGCTTTTCCAGCCTGAGACAGGGTGGCTTCTATCTTGGACCCGGGATCCGGCAAAAACCCGCGAAAATTGTCTTGACAGGCTAAACCGTCTCATAGATAATAGTAATTGATAACCTAATGCATTAGGCTATCAATATAACTTTCGGAGGATGTCTATGCGTATACCCAGGAGACTTCCCGCATTGGCGGGTTTCGTCCTTATCGGTTTGTCGGCCCTTGCCGGGCTTACGGCATGTAACAAAACCCAATCCCAGGGGGGGCAGGGGGCGGGTGGTAAGTTAGTGATCTACACTCACCAAACCCAGCTTTTTTTAGGGGATGAGAAAAAAGACGCCCAGGGGAATACCTACCGGGACCCTTCTACCGCCTGGCAGAAAATACTCACCGAACAATTTACCAAGGAAACCGGCATTGCCGTGGAATTCGTCGGTTACGGTTCGGATAGCAACGTGATCAAACAGCTCTTACAGGTGCGGGATCCCGGTCTGGATATGTTCAGCGTGGGAATGACCCTCACCAACGACGAATACGCCAAGTATATGGCGCCCATTATGAGCGTGGCTGAAGCCGAGACCCTGTATGGCAAGGAACTCACTGCGGCTATGCCCCAGGTAGAGGGGACCCTCAGAGCCCTGGACATCGCCAAAGAATACGGCGAGGGTTTAACCTACAACGAAGCGGTCCTTAATGCCGCAGGTTATGAGGCCATTCCCCCAAGCATCGGGGAATTCGAGGTGATGCTTCAGAAAATTAAAGACGCCGGGATCACGCCGATTGTGTTACACCGGGTGGAAAATTGGCCCTTGTCGGTATTAGGGAGTATTTCCAACTACGTCGGAGGACGGACCGACAGTTTTGTCAAAATGCTCGATGATCCCGAACCCTTCAGCGAAGCCTACCCAGTGGGGAAGACCATCAAAATGTATACCCAATGGAAAGCCAAGGGCTTTTTTGAACAGGAAGTCTACCCGGATTTTGGCGTTGCCATGGACGCCGTCTCCTACGGCAGGGCGGGGATGATGCTCTTCGGCTCCTGGGTTATCCCGCAGATCATCAATCGTGTGCCTGAAGGCGGCCGGCCTGAGGTGATTAAATTCGACGCGGCGCCGGATTTTGGTAAAGGCCGGTATATCCTGGTTAATCCCGCCCAGCGTTACGCCATCAATGCGGGAAGCAAGCATATTGAAGAAGCGAAACAGTATCTGGATTTTCTCGCCCGCCAGCCTGAATACCTGGCGAAGATAGGCTGCATCGCTATTCATAAAGACGTTACCCCTATTGCGCCGGGGCATTTTTCCCTGATTCAAGGGCGAGTGGAACGGGGGGAGGTACAGCAAATCATTGCCGCGCCGCTTACCCAAAACAGCATCGATAATGACGAAGTTCTCAAAGACGCAAACCTTTTGGCGGACAACAAATGGGCGGGGCTGCCCTTTGACGCCCTGGACATTACCAAGAGCGAAGACTGGAGCGCCTATAACCAGCAGATTACCCGGGAGAACGAGCTGTACAATCAGTACCGGAAAGAACGAGGCGTGTCCTACAAATCCTATTAAGGTTCGCTGCAGAATAGCGGGACTGCCGTCATGGCGAAGCGCGAAGGCACAAAGCAATCCATAGGAGGACACGGGACACTACAGTGGATTGCTTCACGGTGCTTGCAATGACCTTTATAATCGTTCATGCGCATAAGCGGGTTTAAGGCATAGGAGGAAAACATGGAAACAATACAAAAGATGCAGGACATGGAAAAGCAAAAGCGGCTGCTTATTGTCTCGTTCTTGGCCCTGCCTTTAGTGATGCTTTTTGTCTTTAGTTACATACCGATTATATTTAATGTGTTTCTGGGGTTCACTGACTGGGACGGGGTAACGAAGATCAAAATAACCGGCCTGAGGAACTACCGGCGGATATTCTCGGACCCCCAGTATCTGCTTTTGTTTAGAAACTGTCTGTGGTATATTTTGGTTGCTATCCCTCAGCTGCTGCTTTCCTTTGTGCTGGCCATTCTGGTGAACGGGAAATTCCGGGGATTAAGCGTATTCAAAGGCATATTGATCTTCCCCTATATGCTGAACGGCATTATCGTGGCGGCGATTTTTATCACTTTTTTTAATAATACCGGGACGCTGAATACCTTGCTGCGTACCTTGGGCCTCGAGGCCCTTACCCGCAACTGGCTGCAAGACCTGAAGATCGTCAACCCCGCCATTGCGTCGATCAGTATCTGGCGCTATTACGGTATGGCGTTCATCATGTTTTTTGGCTCCCTGCAATCCATTCCTTCGGAACTATACGAGTCTGCGGCCATTGACGGCTGCGGCAAGCTACAGGAAATCCGGCATATTTCTATACCCTTTATCAAAAAAGTTTTGTTTATCAATATCCTTTTGAGTATTTCCGGTTCTATCCAGGTATTCGAGATACCTTATATCATGCTGGGCGGCGCCAACAACACTTCGGTTCCGGTCATCCAGATTCAGCAGAGCATGGGAGACGGGCGTATAGGTTTTGCCGCAGCCATGTCTATCGTGGTATTTTTTGTGGTGGTACTCTCCGTGGGATTACAGCGGCTTTTTATCAAAGAGGGGGACTAAATGCTTTTTGAATCGAAACTCTACAAGACCATGCGCTACA
>JAITJK010000254.1 GCA_031278935.1 Spirochaetaceae bacterium
CGTAGCGAAACAATCCATGCAGATTACCCCTGCTGGATTGCTTCGTCTCGCTTCATTTCTCGTAATCACCGGGGCCGTCAAGGCAAGTTGCAACACCCCAATACGCCCTCACAACAAGGTGGTTTTTCGTATTATAGGGGCATATCTTCCTGATAATTTAACCTCATTATGTAATTCCTTAATATTTATAGAAATTACATGGAGTGATTTATATCACGGCCCCTCAGGGGAAGGCTACGCTACGGCAGGTGGCTAAGGCCCGGTCAAGTCGTTCAAGGGAACGGGCGGGGCCAAGAAGCCGAATCGTGCCAAACAAGGGCGGACTCACCCGGGAACCGGTCAAGGCGACCCGCAGAGGCATCATGAGGTCCCCCAGCTTTACCCCCTCCTGGACGGCCCGCTCCTTGATAAAAGCTTCAGCTTCAGGATCCGGTAAAGCCGCTAAGGGTTCCACCATATCCCGGCCTATAGCAAGCAGTTCCCTGGTTCGCTGAAGGTCCAGTTTTTTCGGAATGAACTCCGCTGGGGCAGGAATTGGAGGGTCCGCAAATAGATAGCGAATTTTGTCCGGGATTTCCTTAAGCAAGGAAACCCGCTCTTTGATGAGGACCATGGCCGCCGTAAAGGTCTCGCACTGGGCAGGGTCTGGGGCTGTTCCCGGTTCACCGAAAAGTCCTGCCTCCACGGCGTAAGGAAGGGCCAGGGCGGCCAAGGCGGCGTCGCTTTTCATGCGGATATACTGACCGTTGTACCAGGCCAGTTTCTGGTAATCAAACACTGCGGGGGCCTTGTTGAGTTTATCCAAGGAAAACCGGGCGCCAAGCTCTTCTAGGGTATACAGGTCCTTCCCCTCCTGGTAGGACGCCCCTAAGAGGGCCACATAGTTGATCAGCGCTTCCGAAAGGTAGCCCTGACGGCGGAATTCGTCGATGCTTGTAGCGCCATGGCGTTTGCTCAATTTCTTTCCGTCCTGGCCCATCACCATAGGCAGGTGGCAGAATACCGGGTGGTCCCAGCCGAAAAGCCGGTACATGATCACGTGCAAGGGTGTGGAGGGCAACCATTCCTGGGCCCGCAGCACGTGGCTTATGCCCATGAGGTGATCGTCTACCACATTGGCCAGATGATAGGTGGGGAAGCCGTCGGACTTAAGCAGCACTGGATCCGGGGTAACCGCATCGTTTTTCCATTCAATCGCTCCTAGGAGCTGGTCGTTGAAGCGGGTGGTTTCCCCCAAGGGGATTTTCAGGCGTATCACCCCTTTCTCTCCTGCCGCGATGCGCGCCGCCCCTTCATCGGGGGAAAGGGTTCTACAGTGCCGGTCATAGCCAGTTTCCTGGGCATGGTTTTTGGCCTGCTCCTCCCGCAGGGCCTCAAGTCGCTCTGCGGAACAGAAGCAATAATAAGCCAAGCCCTGTTGAACCAGGGCTTGGGCGTGTTTCTGGTAGAGGCTGATGCGTTCCGACTGGATATAGGGACCCACTGGTCCGCCACGATCCGGTCCTTCGTCCCAGCGGAACCCAAGCCAGGTAAAGGTATCGTAGAGGTTTTGGACAAAAGCCGCATCAAACCGGGTACGATCCGTATCTTCCAGGCGGAGGATAAAAGCGCCTCCCTGGGATTGGGCGAAGAGGTAATTGAACAGGGCGGTTCTCACGCCCCCTATGTGCTGTAGGCCCGTAGGCGAGGGTGCATACCTATCTCGAATTTTCATGGTTACAGTATATCCCATCCCCCCGGAGCCCCGCCACCTACCACTACCTGCCGTGGAGGCGAATTCCCTCACCAGGGCCGCGAGGTAAGGGATTGGGGGTCTGACCCCTGTTTATTGCATCTACGTTAGATGATCGATTTTAATAAGGATTGTTATGTAGTTTTCAATGAGTTTGAGGACATTATTTTTAAGACCGGCTCTATTTATCTTTTTTGCGTCTTTTCTTGTTTGTAAACAATAAAATATGAGTATCTACCAGATAATTCATGAATTTATCTCAAGGCAATTATAGCAAAATAATACTAATAAGCGAACTACCGTTTCAAAGGCCCTTTTTTACCGTGAGTTCCACGAAAAAAAGTCCATGAATTACACCCTCATAGCGAAGATTGAATACCCATCATTGCCAGCGCAACAAAACAATCCAGCGCCTGCGTTGGGCGTATGTATTAGGGGGCCGGGTGCCTAGGAAGAGGAGCGCACTCCCTCCCCTAAGCACCCGGCTAGTCGCAGACATTAAACCCGCTGGCGGGCAGCTGGTGATGGCGGCGCCGGCGGGCATAGGGGGTTTGCCGCTGGGGTTTCCCTCGTTCACCCGTATCCTGCGCCGCTCCTTCGCCGATGCTCTCATCGGCGCTTAACCAGGCCCACTGGATGCCCGCCGCCTCTTCATACGTCCCAAGGCCCGCATCCCAGAGGGCTTTGAAAAAACCCTCCCGGTACCAAAACCTGAAGTAGCGGTGAACTGCGCTGGAAGCGCCAAACTCCTTGGGCAGGGCCTTCCAAGGTATGCCCGTACGGAGCACGTAGAAAATCGCCTCCAATACTTGCCGGGCTTTTAAGGGAGGCCGCCCCCCGCCGAACCTCCGCCTATACGCTCGTTCGGGATTTCGCTCCTTCCGGGGCAGTAAGGGCGCGGCTTTCTCCCAAAACCCGTCGCTTATCTTCCATGATTCCGGTGCGTTCATGGATTCCTCCTGTCTTTTAGCGGAGGCAAGCCCCTCCCCGGCGACCCGTCTTATACGTAGTCAGTCACGTTGATCCACCGGGACAAAAAGGCCTTCTCGTCGTTTTTGCCTTTTACCATTTGGGACGCCGCCACGATGGGCATCCATTTTTGCACGTACTGCTTGGCAGTATCGCTTTTCTTGCAAAACAGGTTCAGATAGGTTTCCGCCCCCGCTGTATCCCCGCTTAAAGAAAACAAAAGATAGGTCCGGGCCACGTCCGCCGAAGCGTTACCCTGGGTCGCGTGGGCCCAGTCGAGAATATACGGCGTCCGGTTTACGGAGATGATAATGTTGCTGGGATTAAAATCCCCGTGGCAAACCTTGTCGTGCGGCGGTATACCGTCAAGCCGGGTGTGCAGATCATAGCGCGTCGTGGCGTCTAGATCCGCCTGGGCGATCTTGCGGGACATTTTGTTGTGTAGCTTGGTAAGCAACGGGGATTTCTGGGCGTGTACCGTCATTTGCAGGTCCACAAAAAGCTCCATATACTCAAGCCGTTTTTCAGGATGCTCACTCATAAGCTGTTCCAGGGTTTTGCCTTCAATAAACTCAAATATTATGGCCCATTCGTTTTCGATTTTGGTTACTTCAAAGAGTTTCGGGATTTTTAAGCCCGTCTCTTCTACCCGCGCGTGGTTCAGGGCCTCATTGAGTACATCGGCCTTGGAAAAACGCTCGTCAAAGAGTTTAATTACCTTGTCTTCGTCCCGGTACACCTTCTTCGCGGGGCGTACGGCAATAATGGTATCAAGCTTCATGTCGTCCTCCTCTATTTCGTCTTGTCAATTATTTCCCGTTGTTCCGTAATATGCGTTGAGATACATTTGCTTTATCTCACTCATAAGGGGATAACGAGGATTCGCGCCGGTGCATTGATCGTCAAAAGCCTGCTCGGTCATGGCGTCAAGCCGGTTAAGAAAATCTTTCTCATCAATACCATAGGCCTGTATGGTTTTCTTAATACCCACCCGCTCCTTGATATCGTCCAGTGCGCGAATGAGATGGTCCAGCTTTTCCGCGTCGCTTTTGCCCTTGATGCCAAGGTAATCCGCAATTTCCGCGTAACGCGCCAAGGTGTGGGGATGATCGTACTGGGGAAAGGTTCCCATTTTCGCGGGCACCTCCGCAGCGTTGAAGCGCAGTACCTCACCAATCATCAGCGCGTTGGCCACCCCGTGGGGCAGGTGGTGGAAGGCCCCCAGTTTATGAGCCATAGAATGACACACCCCCAGAAAGGCGTTTGCAAAGGCCATGCCCGCCATGGTGGCGGCGTTAGCAGCTTTCTCCCGGGCTACCGGATCGTTTGGTCCGTTGTCGTATGCCCGAGGCAGATATTCAAACATCAT
>JAITJK010000028.1 GCA_031278935.1 Spirochaetaceae bacterium
CCCAGCTCTGGCCCAGGGACAATAATGAGGATGCTTGAAAGAGCCTCTGCCTTTGGGGTATCATACCGTTAAGGAGTAAATGCCCCATGATAGCAGTTCAGGGACTCACCAAACACTACGGCCCGGTGGAGGCAGTGCGGGGTGTATCCTTCACCGTAGGTACGGAGCAAGTCCTGGGTTTCCTGGGCCCCAATGGAGCCGGGAAAACCACCATTATGAAAATCCTCACAGGATACCATTATCCTTCCACAGGAACCGCCTTGGTGGCGGGTATTCCCGTTCAAGAAAACCCTGTGGAAGTGAAAAAGCGGATCGGTTACCTCCCGGAAAGCGTCCCCCTCTACGGAGACCTCACGGTGGGAGAGTACCTTGCCTTTATTGCCGGTGCACGGCTCGTCCCCAAAACGGGTCGGCAAAAAGCCATAGAAACGAGCCTTTCAGCCTGCGGCTTGGAAGGGGTGGTGGGAAAACCCATTGAAACCCTGTCCAAAGGCTATAAACAACGGGTCGGCTTGGCCCAGGCCATTATCCATGATCCCCCTATCCTCATCCTGGATGAGCCCACCTCTGGTTTGGATCCGAACCAGATCATCGAAATCCGGAATCTCATTAAAGAACTGGGAAAACGTAAGACCGTGATCCTGTCCACTCACATTTTGCAGGAAGTGGAAGCGGTCTGTTCCCAGGTGCTCATTATCCACGAGGGCCGCATTGCCGCCCAAGGTTCCCCGGAGGAAATCGCCAGCACCTTGAAAGGCGCCGATACCTGGGAACTGACCGTGAAAGGGGACACCCTGGAGGAAATCACCGGAAAAGTCCGGCGCCTTACCTCGACGGGCGCCGCAGTGAGCGTGCGTGCAGCCGCAGGCCCCGACGCTGCGGACCTGCGTATCACCGGCGGAGAGCCCCTGGAAGGGGAGCGGATCTTTGACTGGGCCGTGGCGGAGGGACTTAAAATCCTCTACATGAACCGGAAAAAACTCAGTTTGGAGGAGATCTTTGTGAAGCTCACCGGCGAGGAGGGGGGGGATGACTGATCTTGGCCAATACTGGGACCGCACCGCCGCAGCCCGGGCTTTAGTACGGAAGGAACTCTATTCCTATGGGGTGTCTCCCTTCTCCTACGGTATTACGGTGTTCTTTCTCCTCTTTGTGTCGATATGGCTCTTTTACGTGCAGCGTTTCTTTACCTTAAATACCGCCTCCCTCCGGCCCTTTTTCGCGGCCTTTCCCCTGGGCTTCGTGTTGGTGGTCCCGGCGATCACTATGAAAGGCTGGGCGGAAGAGCGTAAGCTCGGCAGCATTGAGCTGCTGCTCACCATGCCTTTCTCGGAATGGGACCTGGTCATGGGTAAGTTCGTCGCTTCCTTTACGGTCTTGGCCTGTATCATTGGCTTGACTATCCCGGTTCCCCTGAGCCTCCTCCCCTTGGGGGACTTTGACGGGGGAACTATCCTGGGGGAATACGCCGGGGCCCTGCTTCTGGGGGCCTGCGCCACGAGTCTAGGGCTCCTCCTCTCCTCGATCTCTCGAAACCAGGGAGGGGCCTTCTTGGGAAGCTCAGTGATGCTCCTTATGATGATGTTTATCAACCAGGTTACGGCCACAGTGAACCTGCCGCCTCTTTTAAGCGAAGGGATCAACTTCTTTTCCTTGTCCTTTCACTTTGAATCCTTTTCCAAGGGTATCATTGATACCCGGGACGTGGCGTTTTTCCTATTAACCACAGTGCTGTGGTTATTTTTGACCACCCGGGTCCTCATAGTGCGGAAATGGAGGTAAGCATGACCAAGCGGGAAGTACGGATCATCACGGCCTTGAGCGTTCTTGCCTTGGTCTTGGGGCTCTTGGTAAGCCGCCGCCTGTGGTTCCGGTTCGACCTGACCCGGAACCGGGCTTACACCATAGCGGAAGTTTCCCGAAAACTCTATACGGAAATCCCTGACCAGGTGCGGATCACCTATTATCTCTCGGATAAACTTAAGGCCCTGCACCCTGTACCCGGGGAGATCGAAGACCTGCTGCGGGAATACGCCGCCTATTCCCGGGGCAAAATCATCTTCACCCGGCGGGACCCGGCCAAGACCGGCCTTGAGCAGGCGGTGGAGCAGCTGGGTATCCAGCCTCAGCAGATTCAGACCGTAGAACGGGATCAGGCCAGCGTGGCCACGGTATATACGGGCATCGCCATCGAGTATCTGGACCAGGTGGAGGTATTGCCTGTGGTATTTTCCCTGGAAACCCTGGAATACGATCTTACCTCCCGGATTCGTTCGCTAGTACGGGGGCAGGACCGGGAAATCGGGGTCATCCTGGGGGATTCCTACCGGCAGTGGACCCAGGATTATCAGTACCTCAACCAAAGTCTCGTCCAATCAGGCTTTCGGGTCCAGCTCATAAGCCCCGGGGACGCCATCTCCGACGCCCTGCCGGTGCTGTTCGTCTTGGGGGGGGCGGAAGAACTGGACCAGTGGGCCCTGTACCGCATCGACCGGTACATTCAGGGAGGCGGGAAGGCCCTCTTCGCCCTGGAAAGCATTTTTGTGGATACCCAGGGGAACCTCAACGCTCGGGTGATGATGGATAAGGGGCTTCTGTCCATGGTTTCCGGGTATGGCGCGACGGTGCGGCCAGAACTGGTGCTCGATCGCTCGGCCTTGCCCCTGCAATACCAGACCCAGAGTCCCAGCGGGGCCATGCAGATCCACCTGATCCGTTACCCCCATTGGATCGGCGTGCTAGGGGAAAACGGCAATAAGGCCCATCCCCTGACGGCGAGCTTCAGCGGGGTGGACCTCTTTTGGCCAAGCCCGGTGGAGCTTACGCCACCGGAATCGGTCCAAGGGGAAGAGCTGTTTACCAGTTCCCCGGAGGCCTGGCTGCAGACCAAGGACTTTACCGCAGATCCCGTTATGGGGGCGGCGTTTTTTGAACAAGAAGCGGCGGAAACCACGGGGATAAAGCTCTTGGGAGCGGCCCTTTCGGGAAAGTTCCCCAGCTATTTTGCGAACCTCCCTAAGCCCGTGCGGGAAGGGGCTTTGGAAGAACTACCGGATATGCCCACCTCCGCCCAAGAATCCCGGATCATCGTGATTGGAGACACGGATATTGCCTCGAACTACACCCGAGGAGACCCGCGAAACTTTGATTTTCTGATACAAGCCGCGTCCTGGCTGAGTAATGACGAGGATATCATCGGCATTCGGAACCGGGAGAGCCTAGGCGGACGGCTGGATAAGATCGCCCAGGAGGAAAAACGCTTCCTCGCGATGGTGTTTGCTCGGCTGCTCAACGTGGCGCTGATTCCCTTGGGGGTAGTTGCCGCAGGGGTCTTCGCCGCTTTCAGGCGGCGCGCCCGGATAAGGAGCGTACATAATGGTGTATAAGAAGAAAGTGCTGCTTTTGACCGTTCTCGTAGGGGTCTTAGGATTGCTTTACGCGGGAACCTGGATATTTGAGCCTGAACGGGTCCAGTCCCGGAGCGCCGCCTGGCAATGGCTTGACCCTAAGCGACTGGACGAAATCGACCGCATCGAACTCTCCGGCTCCTCCGCCGATCCCCTTACGCTGCTCCGTCAAGAGGGCCGTTGGTGGGTGTCCCGCTCTGACGGTGCGTATCCGGCCAAGGAAGGACGGATCGAAGACTTTTTACGACTCCTTTCCACCAAAGGAAGCTACCCCCTGCGGGGTACGGAAAAGGCCTCCCATGAACGGCTGGGGCTCACCGAGGAAAGCGCCTCCCGGATTGTGCTACGGGGTGGGGCGGGGGCCGTTCCCTTGCTGGACCTTTTGGTAGGGTCCCGGGACCCCACAGGCCGGGAGGTGTATTTACGCAGACAGGACCAAAACGAGGTTCGCTCCGGTGCCGACACGCTTTCAAGCAGCTACCTCACGGGCTCCAGAACCGCCTGGTACGACCTGCGCCTATTCCCGGAAACCGACAAGGGGGTGGATTCGGTGCAGCGGCTCACCGTATACCCCCCTGCGGAAGTCGTTCCTGAGGGGGAAGAAGCCCGTACGCCGGAGCCGTCTTTCACCTTGAGCCGCGCCGAGGGGGGCTGGATCGTTGCAGGGGCCTCAGCAGGGAATGGTCTGGA
>JAITJK010000048.1 GCA_031278935.1 Spirochaetaceae bacterium
CGGGTGAACGAATTGGACCCGGCCCAGAATCGGACCATCTTGGGCCTGGTGTTTTGGTATTATATCCGCTTGAGCCTGCCTATTTTGGTCATAGCCGTGGGGGCGGCGCTCTTTTCCAATCTGATACAGACGGGGTTCCTCTTTACCACCAAACCCTTGATGCCCAAATTCTCCCGGATCCTCCCGCATTTTGGCCGTTATTTCCAGAAAACCCTTTTTTCCGTGGAAGGGCTATTTAATTTTTTTAAATCCACCGTTAAAATGGTAATTATCGGGGGGGTAGCCTTTTTCCTTATCCGCTCCCGGATAGCGGAATTGGCAAACCTGCAAACCGCGAGTTTGTGGCTGGGGATACAGACCGTGGCTTCCCTGGCCATACGATTGCTCATCATCTCGGCCTTGCTCTTGTTACTGCTTTCTATTCCGGATTATATGTTCCAGCGGTGGCAGTACCGGGAATCCCTTAAGATGACCAAACAGGAAGTCAAGGAAGAGCACAAGATGTATGAGGGAGACCCTTTAGTTAAGTCTCGGCTTCGCAGCCGTATGCGAGAGATTTTGAGCCAGAATATGGCGATCAATGTGCCTAAGGCGGATGTGGTGATCACCAACCCGACCCATGTGGCGGTGGCTTTGGAGTATAACCGGACTAATATGACCGCTCCCCAAGTTACCGCCAAGGGGGAAGATGAAATGGCCTTCAGGATCCGCCGGATCGCCCAGGATCATGGAGTGCCGGTGGTAGAGAATAAGCCCCTGGCCCGGGCCCTCTACGCGGAAACCAAGATCGGGGACACCGTGCCTGAAACCTACTGGGAAATCGTGGCCATGGTATTGAGTAAGGTGATGAAAATTAACGAAGAACGTCGGCGGACCCAGCAGATATGAGCCGGCGCTTCCTCTCCTCTGTGGGGCGGGGAAGGCTGAGGTAAGAAGGAGTGCGAGTACAGTATGGCCAATGGGGTATATGCGAATAATACAGCCAAGCCGGGGAATGGTGTGGGGGAGTCCCGGGATGTGATCATTGCCTTCGCCGTGGTGATGGTGGTCCTTATGATCATTGTGCCCCTGCCTACGATCTTGCTGGACGCCCTTATGGCCTTGAACCTGGTGTTCTCCTTGCTCATTTTGCTCATCGTGCTATACACCAAGAAGGCCACGGATTTCAATGTGTTCCCTACACTCCTCTTAATCGTTACGGTCTTTGGACTGGCCCTCAATATTTCTTCCACCCGGCTCATCCTCACTTTGGGATCGCGCTTTGACGGCAGGATGATCCGGGCCTTCTCTACCTTTGTGGTGGGTTCTGGAGGCGCCGAAGGCCTGGTGGTGGGATTCATTATCTTCATCGCCATCATTGCGGTCCAAGTGGTGGTCATCACCAAAGGATCCACCCGGATATGCGAAGTAGCGGCCCGGTTCGCCCTGGATGCCCTGCCGGGCAAGCAAATGGCTATTGACGGTCTTTATAGTTCTGGGGCTATTACTGAGGAAGAGTCCCGTGTTCGGAAACAGGAACTGCAGAAGGAAGTGGATTTTTACGGCGCTATGGATGGTTCCAGTAAATTTGTGTCTGGCAACGTGAAAGTCGGGATATTCATAACCGCTATCAATATCTTGGGGGGGATCATCAACGGTGCGGTCTTCAAAGGAGAACCCTTGAGCGCTGCCGTAGGTACCTACATAGCCTTTTCTGTGGGGGACGGGCTACTCTCGCAGTTTCCGGCGCTTCTCATATCCACTGCCACGGGTATCGCGGTTACCCGTTCCGCGTCCAACGGAACTTTTGGGGAAGATATTGCCACCCAGTTTACCCGGGACGCCCGGATTTACTGGATCGGCGCGGTGGTGCTCTTCGGGCTTGCGCTACTTCCGGGCTTTCCTTGGTACGTGCTCATTCCTATGGCCGTTGCTTTGGGCTTTTTCGCCTTTACCTTAGGCAAGGTCCAGCAGCAAAAGGCTCAATTTAACGCCATGATGAGTAAAAGCGCAGATTCTCAGAAACCCCAGGGCAGTTCTACTGCGGAACTTTCGCCGGTCGTACCCCTGGATACCTTGTCTTTGGAATTGGGCTACGGCCTCATCCCCTTGGTGGATAAGGATAAAGGGGCGGAGCTTTTGGAGCGGGTTCAGGGGATTCGTAAACAAGCCGGCTTAGAGCTGGGCCTGGTGATTCCCAAGATACGGATCATCGATAATATGCTGCTGGAACCCTCGGAATATTGTTTTAAGATTCGGGGGGTTGATACAGGCCGGGCGAAGATCAAGATGGGCTACTATCTGTGTATGAATCCCGGGAACGTTCGAGAAGAGATACCGGGGGAGAAGACCCGGGAGCCGGTGTTCGGTCTTCCCGCGTTGTGGATAAGCGATGATAAACGGGACGCCGCTGAACGGGCCGGGTACACTGTGGTGGATCCGCCTTCCATGATCGCCACTCATTTGACGGAGATCATCCGTAGGCACGCCTCGGAAATCTTGGGTCGCCAGGAAACTCAGGCCATTCTAGATACCCTCAGGCGGGAATACCCGGCCTTGGTAGAGGAGGCCCAGAGCCAGAAAGCCTTGAACGTCGGTGAAATCCAGAAGGTCTTGCAGGGCCTGCTCAAAGAACAGGTTTCTATCCGTAACGTAGTAACGATTTTGGAAGCCTTGGCGGATTTTGCCCCGGTAACCCGGGATACTCGGTTCCTCACGGAAAAGGCCCGGCAGGCCCTGGGTCGGCAGATATGCCATCGTTACGCGGATGATCACCTGGTGCTACACGTACTCACCTTAGATCCTGCCTTAGAACAGAAGATCGTCGAAAGCCGGGTAGAAACCAGTTCCGGGGTCATATCCGCCCTGGACCCGGCGGTGCAGAACGCCTGGATCAAGGCCCTTACCCGGTCGGTCGCGGCGGTACAAGAACACGGGTGGTACCCGATTGTAGTCTGTTCAGAATCCGCCCGGTACTTGGTAAAGTCTTCTTCCGACCGGGACATACCGGATTTGGTGGTTCTCTCGGTGCCGGAGATCGTCCCGGATGTTACCTTGGAATCGGTCGGGGTCATACGGTTGGATCATTAAGGAGTGAGCGAACAGATGGAATACTTTACTGAACAAGCCTTAACCTATACTGAATGTCTTAATAAGATCCGTATGAAGTATGGGGAGCGTTTTTCCATATTGAACCATAAGACCATTCGCTTAGGAGGCATTTTCGGCTTATTCGCCAAGGATGGGGTGGAAATCAGCGGCTTTACCTCAAACAATGTGGTAAAAAATGTCAATCTGGGGAGTACCGAGCCGATCCGGCCTCCCGCCCCAGGGGATTCCGCCGCACTGGCCAGCCGGAAATCCCCAGAGGCTTTTGAAGAGGAAAAGCGCAAAGTCCTGGATGCGGCGAACACGGCTAATAAAGGGGAGAGCGGCTGGCAGGCGGTCTTGAAAGAAGTGCAGACCTTGAAGGAACGGATCGATGCGGGTACCACAGCCCAGGCCCCGGAGGAACACGCTACCTTGAACCGTATAGCGGAGGTGCTGGAGTACAATGATTTTTCCCCTCGTTTTAGCCAAATGATCCTGGAACGGATTAAAAAGGAATTTTCTCTGGATGCCCTCAATGATTATAAGGCGGTACAGGACAAGGTTATCCAGTGGATTGGTGAAAATATCACCATCTACAAAGAAGAAAAGTTTCAGCGGTTACCCCGTATCATGGTCTTGGTGGGGCCTACGGGCGTAGGGAAGACCACCACCATTGCGAAGTTAGCCGCCATCTTTGGGATTGGGAATACGGACCGGCATCCTCTCTCGGTACGGATGATCACTATTGATGCCTTTAGGATCGGCGCGAAAGAGCAGATC
>JAITJK010000114.1 GCA_031278935.1 Spirochaetaceae bacterium
TGACTATAAATATTTCTATGACCAGGCCGAACAGCTTCCGGTGCAGCCCGATTACTGGTGTCGCCGGCATGATCTGTCGGTGCGGGATGAAGATCAGTGGTTTCATTATATGAGCCATGAACTGGTCGGTTTGAACACCGAGGAATTGGAAACTTACTATTTTGCCCAGGACCCGGAATTACGGGAGGTCTTGGCGGTGCTGCGGCAGGAGAACTGGTGATCTGCGGCCTGGATGAAGCGGGTCGGGGCCCCCTGGCCGGGCCGGTGTGCGCTGCCGCAGTGGTCCTCCCCGAAGACTTTCCGGTACACTGCCTGGGGGACTCAAAGAAACTGTCCCTCCGGCGGCGGGAAGAAGCCCGGGACCAAATCCGCGCTGGGGCTCTGGGCTGGGGTATCGGTTGGGCTTCGGAGCAGGAGATTGACCGACTCAATATTCTTCAAGCGAGCCTCTTGGCTATGCAGCGGGCCTTTGAGGCCCTGGCCGCCCAATGGCCCGCCGCACGAGAGCTCACCGAAGCCGTGGTGGACGGCTTGCAGGTTCCCGCCCTATGCATCCCCTGTCGGGCCCAGGTCAAGGCGGACCGTACCGTACCGGAGGTCATGGCCGCGTCGATCCTGGCCAAAACTGCCAGGGACGCCCAAATGGAAGCCTACGCCCTTTTGTACCCTCAATACGGCTATGAAAAACACAAGGGCTATCCCACTAAAGAACACCGGGAAACCATTGCCCGGTATGGCCCCTCGCCGATACAGCGCAAAACCTTTCGCGTGAAAAAAACAGTCCCCTCCACCTCTTGGCTTTTCTTAAGGGAGCTTGATGAAGAACGTGACGCACCGCCTTGAGCTTTGACGCAGCCCTGGGTTCCTGCGAGGAACCCAGGGGCCATCCCTTTGCTGGATTGTTTCGCTATCCTTGCAATGACGGCAAATGGTAATTTGGGTGGGGGTGGGATATACTATAGGGTAAGCGCGATGGATACGGGTAAGTTTCGTACAAGTAACAGTCCCCGAAAGAGAAGGACCCCCAAGGCCTTAGGCTTGTGTATGGGTTGCTTTTGGCTATGGGTTTCTGGAGCATGCGACAGCGGCGGTATGGATATGGTGCTTGCCGGTGGGGGTCGAACCTACGAGGTAAACGCCTTTATCAACGGATATTCCTTGAATGAATGCTCTATCATCAACCGCAACGATACCATCCAGCCCTATTTTGTGGATTCTGTGGGGAATGATCCGGACCTGCGAGGGCTAGTGATCTTTCTACAAGACCCTTCAGGCCAAACCGTAGGCAAGAAAATCCGGTATACCCTCGCATCCTCTAAGTCGGTAGAGAAGCTCCTAGAGCCGCAGCCGATTCTGCAGGATCCAAGCCCGGCCACCCCCGCCCCGGTAGAGACGGCAGAGCCAGAGCCAGAGCCAGAGCCAGAGCCAGAAGCGGAGGCCGAGGCGGCGGCGGCGGAAACTACCCTTTCCGAAGAGGCGGCGGAAACCGAGGAAGAGTTCTCCTTGCCCATGGACGCGGGGGAGCTAGAGCCCCCGGAAAAGTCCGAAAACCGAAACTATGTCTTCACCCCTGACGAAACCGACGTGATCCTTTCTGTGGCCCGTTTAGACAAGGAACTCCCGGCCTACACCATCCGGGAATCCCTGGAAATCGGGCAATATACCCTGGTGTTCCAGGTGCTGGGGGAAAAAAACGTACTCGCCGCGATTGAACGTCCGGTGTATTTCCTGGGGGACGCGGTCTTACAGTTTGACGAGATTCAGCGGTACCTGCCAGGTTTCTCTAAAACCGCCCATTTCGTACCTCCCACGGCGCCGGTACTGCTGGAAGCCCAGGCGTTGACCGATGCCCGGCTTGACCCTTATGTGATTTGGTACAGCGGGAAACAGCGGATCGCCGAGGGAAAGCTCTCCGAAGATACCCGCTACCTGTTCTGGCAAGCCCCGGAACGAACCGGCTTCTATACCATAAAGGCGGTGCTTTTCCCCTTTAAGCCCCCGGCGAATACGGCCCTTTCCGGGAGAGTCAAGGAATTATCCCTCCCCGTGTCGGCAAAACATGAGATCCCTGGGTACTTTGCGGACCGCTCGGATGAGTTTATCCACTGGTATCAGCTACAGAACAAGCTCCTGGATACCAAGAACCCCCAGGACCTGAAAAAAAGCCTGCGTCCTACGACTCAAGAGCGGATTCACTGGGCTCCTCACGGGGGAATTTACGGTCTTTCCGTAGGGCCGCAGGATATATACCGGCTGCCGGAGCTACCGGTACTCCTGGCCGATGACGAGCAAGGAGTCGGGGACCTCGTGTTCCGGGCGCTGTTTCGCGCCCCAGGAACGGTGGCGCAGGCGGTTTTTACCGGGGATGATCCTGCGGTGGAAGCGGTGAAGCTCGCCCTTTCCTTTACCGGAGAAACGGTGATCCTCCACGTGGCTTCGTCTTCTCGCTCCCAGGAAGAGGCGCTACACCTCCCCTCTCCGGTCTTGCAGGACTTCCTAGCCCTTAGGCTCGCTTTCACTATCCAGAAACATCAGTTTACCGCCCAGGTGGCCTTGGCGGATAGGGACGCCCAGTCCAAGCCCTGTGCCATCCCCTTGGCCGCGCCCCTAAACGGGGATGGACGGTGGCAGTTTGGTGCGGAACTACCCCTTCCGGAGACGCTCCAGGAGTCGGAGGGGACTGTAGAGGGGGTAATCATCTTGGATGAGGTAGGTTTAAGCTTTACCAAGACCCCTCTTCCCCTCATATCCTCCCAAACGGAAGAAACCCTGCCTGAAATGTTTTGAATCTTGAGGAAAGTATGGAAAAAAGTTTCATGGTAATGCACGGTATAGTCGCGCTTTTATGCGCGACCTGTACCGGGAATCCGCCGGAACAGCCAGTTGTCTGGACCGCGCCTAAGGAGGAGCGGCTTATCCGCCTGTATCAGATTATCGATTTCAAGGACAACCATCGGGGGGGCGACATCCCCGAATGGGTACACCGGTATGAGCGACAAGGGATCTCCGGCGTCGAAGGGCTTGCTGAATATGCGAATGACTATATCTTCATAAGTGAGCTTGAAGGCACGAGCTTCAAGGCCCTCCAGCAATGGTCTTCGGGCTTTGTCCCTGCCAAGGACCTGTCCCGGCTGGTGGCTTCCCGGATACAGGAGCGCGTTACCCAGAGGGTAAGCACCTATCCGGAGGGTGAATACGGGCGCTTTTTCGAGGCCTTTATACGGGCGGCTTCCGATGCGGTGTATAGCGGCGCTGTGCAAGTCGGGGATTTCTGGGTACTGAAAGAGTATTTTCAGGAAGACGGGGTTACCCCGGACCGGGAGGTCTATAATTTTCTCATCTTGATCCGGATCGATAAAACCGTTCTCCGAAAAAGTATCCAGGAGATTCTTGCTTCCCTGGGCCCCATGTCCCTTACCAAAGCCCAAACCCAAGCGGTGAACCGCTTAAAAGAGACTTTCTTCGATTTTTTCTAACCCTTTGCCCCTTGACCGGGAGGCGTATGGGGGAGAGCTGCTCCTCTGGCTTATCTTCGGGAGCGGGTTAAGCCTTCCCGGGCTTCCTGGTAGTCGTTTTTTAATCGCAGCGCCCGTTCATAGGCCTGAACCGCCGTGTCTAAGTCTCCTAGGGCTTCCCGGACCGTCCCCAGGCGGTACCACCAGAGGGCAAGTCGGGAGTCGAGCTGGACCGCAGTGGTGTAGGCAATATCCGCGTGATGGAATCTTCCCTGGATTCGAAAAATTTCCCCGATGAAGAAATAGGCCACTGCAGTCCGGTCCCCCTGGGGCTGGGAATTGACGTACCGTTGCATCGCCCGCAGGGATCGCTCATACTCAAGCAGATAGAAATAGGCCTCTCCCATAGTTTCGATGATCCGGTAATCATTAGGGTACAACTGGAGGGCCCGTTCACCCCAGGTAATCACGTCGTCATATTGTTGTTGCCGCTGCAAAGTCCAGGTAAACACGGCGTAGGTGTCTCCCGTGGCGGTATTGCGGGATATGGCGTCCAAACACAGCTGCACCGCCTGGTCGTAATACCGCATGGCTTCGTCCATCCGGTTCTGGGCTTCCAGGTCCCGGCCCGTACGGTAACTTTGCAGTGCACTTATACGGGAACCATCGGGATTGGTCTGAGCAAAGAGGGGCTGAAAAAAGAAGCCCAGCCCTATAAAACCCAGAACATATACGCTTACGGATGCTCGTCCCCTACCTCGTCTATAGTTTTCCATGTTTCTTCTATAGTTTTCTTCTTTGAATATATTGTAATACAAGGCCCTAAAGACGACAATCCACCACCTGCCCTTGCGGCATATGGGGATGATGCCAAGGAGTACCTGTTCTCTGACCACGCAGCCAGGAGATACGCCTCTATGCAGGTAGCGAGACAGAGGAACGTATTTCTCGTATACTAGCTCAAGCGGTCTTCTACCGCATCTTTGGAGAACAATAAAGCGGAGTATCACTATGGACATCAACGCATTGGAAAAAATTGCCCTCACTGTGAGGTCCCTTTCCATGGACGCCATTCAAAAGGCTAATTCAGGACACCCGGGACTTCCCCTGGGGGCCGCAGAACTGGGGGCCTTCCTCTACGGAGAGGCGCTCCGGCAGGACCCGGCAGACCCGGCCTGGCCGGATCGGGACCGGTTTGTCCTGTCCGCAGGGCACGGTTCCATGTTCCTCTATGCCCTGCTCTATCTCGCGGGGTACCAGGATATGACCTTGGAGGATATCAAGACCTTCCGGCAAATCGGTTCCCACGCGGCAGGGCACCCTGAATATGGCCTGGTCCCAGGGATCGAGACCACCTCAGGTCCTCTGGGGCAGGGCATCGCCACCGCAGTGGGCATGGCCGTGGCGGAAACCATGTTAGCCGCCCGGTTTAATACCCCCACGCGGATCATCGTGGACCATTATACCTATGTTTTGGTGGGAGACGGCTGCCTCCAGGAAGGGGTTTCCGCAGAGGCCAGTTCCCTGGCAGGCCACCTCCAACTGGGCAAACTCATCGTGTTCTATGATTCCAACCGGATAACCATCGACGGCAGCACGGACCTGGCCTTTACCGAGACCGTGGCCCAGCGCTACCAGGCCTACGGCTGGCAGGTGCTCACCGGGTCTATGTATGATTTTGAAGACTTAGCCCGGCTCACCGAGGCAGCCAAGGCGGAAACTGCCAAACCCAGCCTTATTATCTTGACTTCGGTTATCGGCAAGGGCGCTCCCCATAAGCAGAACACCGCAGACGCCCACGGCGCGCCTTTAGGAGGGGAAGAAGTGGCGGCGGCTAAAGCGGCTTTGGGCATTAGCGGAGATTTTTACGTGGCCCCTGAGGCTGAAGCCTATTTCGCCACTAAACGGACCACGTGGCAGACAAACCGGAGGGCGTGGCAAGAGGAATTCCAGCGATGGTCTAAGGAAAACCCGGATAAGCGCGCCGAATGGGACCGCTTCTATGCTGGTGAGCCGGCTCAAGGGACGCTTCCCCGGTTTGCCGCTGGGGACAGCCTGGCAACCCGGACTGCGGGGAATAAGGCCCTAGTGGCCCTGGCGGCGGCCAATCCTAACCTGGTGGGTGGTTCGGCGGACCTGAAAGGTCCCAATGCCGTGGGGATTCCTGACGCGGGAGTGTACGGGCCTGCGAACCGGGGAGGCCGGTACATTCACTTTGGTATCCGGGAATTTGCCATGGCGGCCATCTCCAACGGCATCAGCCTTCACGGGGGCCTTCGGGCGTTCTGCGCCACCTTCATGGTGTTTTCCGATTACTTGCGCCCCGCCTTACGGCTTTCGGCTTTAATGAAGCAGCCTCTTATCTACGTGCTCACCCATGACTCGATTTTCGTGGGAGAAGACGGCCCGACTCATCAGCCTATCGAGCATCTTGCGTCTTTCCGAATCATGCCAGGGGTCCTTACTTTGCGGCCTGCGGATGCAGAGGAGACCGCCGAGGCCTGGGCTATGGCCCTGGAACGGCAGGACGGGCCGACGATTCTGGCCCTTTCCCGGCAGAACCTCAAGGTTTTTACCAAGGAGGACCCGGATTGGCGAAAGAAGCTCCGTACCGGCGCCTATATGGTGAAGAAGGGGGCGGATGTTCCTGAGTTGGTGCTTATCGCCACGGGTTCTGAGGTTACCCTGGCTCTGGAGGCTGCCGCGATGGTGCAAGGGAAGGTTCGGGTAGTGTCCATGATAAGCCGGGAACGTTTTGAGGCTCAGTCCAAGACCGTACAGGAAGGAGTGGTTCCTCCGGGAATTCCGGTTATCTGTTGCGAGGCCGGGGTGCGGACCGGCTGGGAACGTTGGACTTCACCGGAGGGGATATTCTCCATCGACCGCTTCGGTGAATCTGGCCCCGCACCCAAAGTGGCCGAAGCCCTGGGCTTCACGGCTCAGGCTTTAGCCGCCCTGATTACGGCCAAACTCCGCTGTGCATAAAGGGTCGGGGAAAACCTCTCAAGGACTTCTTCCCGAGTCTTGATGCGGCTGTGGTAAAAGCGAGAAGCGAAGTGGCGAAGCAATCCACAGGAGCAGGTCCTCCACTGGATTGCTTCGCTGTACTCGTAATGACCGGCAGTCCCATTCGTAACGATGGTATTGATACCAACGAGTGTGTTCTGTCAGAAAGTTCTACTATCATGAGACCCTGCAAAGATTTCACCGATCCTGCAGCGGTCCTGGCTTGATGTATTTGGGTTGTACCGATAAACGCGACCGGCAGTTTTTCCGTCCCACGCCTGGCGTCCCCCAAGATGGTAGTAAATGACATAAAGAATTATTGGAAAAGGCATTTGAAGAATCAGAAAAACATAAACAGATTTTTAGAGAAGAAATAAAAATAGTTTTAAATGATTACATGAGTATGAGACATTTTATAAGACATACGTATGGATTCAGACTTGATTGGGAACAATAGATAATATTTGGATAAATGTACAAAAAACTGTGATAGTCCAAAACAGGGTTGAAGAGCAGCTACAGGGTGAGCAGGCCCTCGGCAAAAAAAATTAGCCGCGATACACCCGCGAAAAAAGCGCGTTGTGCCGGTTCAAGTATTTCGTTCCGAAACTGCGGGCGTTCCTATTCCTTTCTAAGTAGCCTTCGTAAAATATTAATTCTTGCTAGTTTTTGTTTTACTTTTTTCAAATATTGTCCTATCACGCCGTGAATTTTCTTAGGTATCGACATAATAACCCTCGTTCCTGAGCGTATCCGCATATCCGGCATTACCAGCAGGCAGATAGCTGGTTTTGTTATCTGCCGCTTGAAACATCGGTCTACACCCACCCGCCTCGTCTTTAATAGCATCTTGTACCCAATCCCCGCCGCACCGGTAAGATCCGCGTCATGTTCGGATAGGATCTTACCCATGAGCTCATCTGTGTTCTCCGCTCCCTGAAAAAAACCGCCTAAACATTCTCTGTCAAAAGCCATACCCTTACTTCCTCATGCATAGATGGGTTATCCATCGGCCTTGCCTATCCCCGGGGGAAGATAAGCCTAAGCGTGTCTACCGGGCATACGGCCTAGCCTTATCCTTGGGATAGCCTGGTAGGACTTGCCTACAGGATAAGCATAGGGGGAAAGAAACAATGGTGCAATTCGTGGGTATATACACGCAGTGGGTATACACGGGGTGCGGGGTATTTCCAGGGGCGACACGCTGGAGAGAGACCCTGGGATAGGGCAAAGGCATTACGCTATGAAGGAACCAGGGGTATTAAAGATTTCTCCCTGAAATCTTTTGCGTATGTGGAGGAACAAATTCCCCACACTCCCAGTTTTACGCCTTAAAGGGTGGAGAATTAACCCCTTTAGGGATTAATTCTCTGTAATAAATTTTGCATAACCCTTCATGTCTTCATGGGGATTTTCAACAGTATATATACTCTAGGGCTTGAGCATTTCTATACCATCAATGTGCGGATGTTCCCCAATTACTCGCATCGCCTTGCCTTTGTTTATTCCGTAATTCATTGGACTTGTTCAATAACCCGGTTGGTTATCGAACAAGTCCTGCAAAATGCTCCGCATTTTGCTATTTTTCAGCGGAAGTTGTTTAAAAACTTCAGTTTTTAAACAACTCTATTATAT
>JAITJK010000115.1 GCA_031278935.1 Spirochaetaceae bacterium
CCTGTATATTCCGGTAATCCTCTGGGTGCTTTGGTGTGAGGATGAATCCCAGGGCCTGCGCCTGGGAATACTTATGCTGACGTCCACATGGATAAACGGGACCTGTAAAATCCTCTTGAAACAGCCCCGGCCCTATGACTTAGCTCCTTCGGTAGGTCGAGGTTTTGAATCCACCTATGGTATCCCTTCGGGACACGCCCAAATGGCCCTGACCTTTTGGTTTCCCCTCTCCCGGTGGTGGGGCGCAGGTCTCTTCCGGCTCGGTGCGGTCCTCTTTATCCTACTGATTAGTTTCACTCGGCTCTACTTGGGGCTACATTTCCCCACGGATATTCTCGCGGGTTGGCTTATGGGGGGCCTGGTACTTGCGGCGTATTACCTTGGAGAACGTCCGCTACAACGGGTCGCGGCAGTGGGGGGAACACGGCTTTGCATGATAAGCGTTGCCCTTATGGCCTTGGGTATGAACGCTTTGGGGCCGGATCTGCGTCTGGGGGGACTCTTTCTGGGTTTCGGTACGGGATACGTGCTAATGCTTAGTCGCTTTCCCTTCAGCGCGAAGGCTCTCGTCCGGGATAAGTATCCCCGGCCCTTCATCCTCCTGGCCCGCTACGCTCTGGGAAGCGCCGGGGCCGTTCTGCTCCATCTGGGACTAGAGACGGTCGTGTTATGGGAAATCACGCCCTATGCCCTCACCCATTTTCTGCACTACGCCGTCTTGGGCTTTTGGGCCACCGCAGGAGCGCCCTGGCTGTTTCTGCACCTGGGTCTTGCCGCGCCGGGCCCTAAAACCCGCTAGGACGGTAAGACCGGTTCTGGGCAGATACCCCCCCTTATGATACCATTACAACGCCGGTGGGAAACCGGTTACAGAACCCTAAGGAGATACTTATGGCTGAAGAGAAGACAGAGGGACAGTTGCTCGCGGAAAAACTGGGTTTCAAGATTACCAACGCCTGGGAAAAGGTCAGTAATGAGGACGCCAAAACGATTGCAGCCTTTGCGAACCGGTACAAGGCCTTTTTGAATGCCGGTAAGACGGAACGAGAAGTTACGGCCCTGACGCTAGAGCGCGTGCGGAGCGCTGGTTTCATTGATATTGAACAGAGTCTCGCCTCCAAAGAGCAGTTTGTCCCCGGGACAAAGGTATACCACAATATTCACGGGAAGGCGCTTAACCTGGCGATCTTGGGGAAAAGACCTCTTACCGAGGGCGCCGTTATTGTGGGGGCCCATCTGGATTCGCCGCGGATCGATCTGAAGACCAATCCTCTCTACGAGGACACGGATTTCGTGCTCCTGGACACCCACTATTATGGAGGCATTAAGAAATGGCAATGGCCCACGGTGCCTTTAGCCCTACACGGGGTGATTTTCGGGAAGGATGGGGAAAAAAAGACCATTTGCATCGGCGAAGAGGAGGAGGATCCGGTATTTGTGATTACGGATTTGCTTCCCCACTTATCCCGGGATTTTGACCAGAAGAAGATGTCCGAATACATCACCGGGGAGGAACTGGATATTTTGGCCGGTTCCGCGCCTTTGAGGGACGAAAAAGCCACGGATAAGGTTAAACTGAACTTGTTGCGGATTCTCAACGAAAAATACGGCATTACCGAGGCGAGTTTTGCCAGCGCGGAGATCGAAGCCGTGCCGGCTCACCGGGCCCGGGACGTGGGCTTTGACCGGAGTATGATCGGCGCTTATGGCCATGATGACAAGTGCTGCGCCTTTGCGTCGATTGAGGCCATACTGACCATTGCCGACAGGGAGGAGGCGCCGGAACGGACCGTAGTTTGCGTACTCACGGACAAAGAAGAAATCGGCTCCATGGGAAACACCGGTGCTGAGGCCCGGAGTTTTGAGGACTTTATGGCCTATCTCATCGCGAAAACGACCGATGGGTCTGGAGATTTGGCCTTACGCCGAGCTTTGGGTCATTCGGCCATGCTCTCTTCAGACGTCAATGCGGCTTTTGATCCGAATTTTCCCACGGTTTTCGATAAAAAGACCTGTTCCTACTTAGGTCGGGGGATAGCCATATCAAAATATACCGGCGGCGGGGGGAAATACGGCGCTTCCGACGCCAATGCGGAATTTCTGCATCATGTTCTGAAGATTTTCGACCAAAACGGCGTACAGTGGCAGTACGGCAATCTCGGTAAGGTGGACAAGGGCGGCGGCGGTACGATTGCCCTGCATTTCGCCAGGCTGGGTATGGATGTCTTGGACTGCGGGATCCCCGTGTTGTCCATGCACTCTCCCTTCGAACTTATCTCCAAGATCGATCTGTGGATAACCTATAAGGGGTATCTGGCGTTTTTGCAAAACTCCTAGGTCTGGGCCCGGATAAGCCAGGCTAGGTTTCGCCCCTGCCCCTCGAGGGCCGAAAGGTCCTCCGCAGAAGGCGCCCCGGCCCATTCCACAGAGGGGAGGGTACGCCATTTAAGCCCTTCTACCGCCTGGTCGTACTCTTTTTGAGCGCCTCCTACCCAGCCGAAGGACCCGATACGTAGGACGGTTTTTCTGTTTATATGCTTACGCTGGAACATATCCAGCACCCAGGCCATAGGGGGAAACAGGGCATATTCATAGGTGGGCATAGCTAGTACCAGGCCTCGACTCTTATAAGCATCCTGTAACACGTAGGATAGATGATCTTCTGGGACCCGGTAGATGGTATACGGAACGCCTTCCTGTTCTATGCCCCGGATAACCGCATCAAGTCCTAGCTTGGTATGGCCGTACATGGACCCCCAGATTACTGTGATTTCCTTTTCCCCCTTGCCTTGGGCATAGGAGGCGTACCGGAGATAGCGGTCAATGATGGCCATCGGGTTTTCACGCCACACCATACCATGACTGGGGGCAATACAGGCAATCTCAAGGCCTGAGAGTTTTTTAATTCCTCGTTCCACAAAAGGGGAGAACACGGAAACGATATTGGCATAGTACCGAAGGCATTCCCGTTCAAAAAAAACGTGTTCCTCTTCGGTAAACTCATCGTCAAAGCCTCGGCATCCTAAAACACCGAAGGAACCGAAGGCGTCGCACGAAAAAAGAATCCTGGAAGTAGCCTCCCAGGTAACCATGGTTTCAGGCCAGTGGATATTGGGGGCCTCGAAGAAGGTAAGCCGCTTCCCATTCCCCAGGTCCAAGGTTTCACCGTCCCTGACCGCCCGAAGACCCTCATCGATCTTGAAGAAGAATCGCAGTAGATTGATACCCTTGACAGTGGAAATAATTTCAACGTGGGGGTTGCGTTCACGGAACTGTTTTAGCCAGCCCGTATGATCCGGTTCAAGATGATTCAAGATAAGGTAATCCACCGCGTCAAACCCGATACCTAAGGTGGTAAAAGCCTCTTCAAACTGCTGAGGCACATCCGCCAAGTCTCCAATGAGATCAATCAAGGCGATCTTTTCACCCTTTACCACATAAGTATTCAACGAAACCCCATGAGGGATAGGCCAGATACCCTGAAAAAGCTCAGAAGTTTGAATATCCGTATGGATAAAAAACACCCCCTCGGAAATATCATGAACATTCATACTCTACTCACTAAAACCACCGCCTACACCCTTGAACGTTCCAAAAACACGATAAAAAAGGGGGCTCATCCCCGACAAAAAGATACAAGGACGGAATTATCGTTTTAAGAAGCTAACGACCCGTTCTAACACTTTATTTCTATCCAGAGGTTTGATAATATAACTTTTCGCCCCAGTCATCAGGGACTTCTTAACCACATCCTCTTTCCCCAAAGCACTGACCATGATTACTACGGCATTTTTGTCAAATTCTATGATTTTCTCTAAAGCAGTAACCCCGTCCATAACCGGCATGGTGATATCCATGGTAACTAAATCCACCTTGGGAAACATTTCCTTGTATCTCTCTAGCCCCTGAGCCCCATCCGCAGCGGTACCAAGCACTTCAAATCCCTCAGAGGTAAAGATTTGGCTTAACTGCTTTGAGATAAACATGGAATCATCCACCACCAGAACCCGGTACGCGCTACCATCAGGCCGTTTCCCCAAGGGAACTTTTTCACTGCCACTTGTGGGTAAATTCGATTTTGCTATCATACGGCATACTCCTTTAATCTATATACTATATATTCTAGAATATTACAAGTCAAGAGTTCCGGCAAATACCCAAGAACCCTCCGTTTATTTTTATCCTAAAATTGGCTATTACTATAGCATGGCAGTATCTTTTTTACTAGCTCCCATGGCCGAATTAAGTCATCGGGCCTTACGAGAACTTATTGAAATTTTCGGCGATTGTGATGAATATTTTACCGAGATGATCAGCGCCAGCGCCCTTATAGGTGGCGGACCCTTTGAACAGTGGTATCGGGACCCCGGGCCCTGCCCTGAACGGCTGGTATACCAGCTCGTGGGATCGCATCCGGAACAGCTAGCTCAGGCGGTTCGTCTCTTAGATGCCGGGGAATGTGCGGGGATTGACCTCAATATGGGCTGTGCTGCCCCGGCCATCGTGCGGACCGGCGCCGGAGTCCGTTGGATGGCCTCGGTGGATCGGGCCGGGGCCTTGATAAAACTCCTACGCCCACTCACCGCCCGGCGCTTAAGCGTTAAACTACGGATCGGTATGGAAGATGATTTTGAGTACCTGGTACAGTTCTGTACCCGCTTGGAGGCCGAAGGGGTACAGCGCATCGCCCTGCACCCCAGAACGGCCCGGGAAAAGTTTAAACGCCAAGCTCGCTGGGAATACGTGAGTCGACTCCGTGCGGCCCTGCATATTCCGGTGGCAGGAAACGGGGATATTACCGACGCCCCGGAATTGGTCCGCCGGTCCCAAGAAGGCTACGACGCCATCATGGTAGGCCGCCTAGCCCTCCGCGCTCCCTGGGTGTTTGCTCAGGCCCGGCAGCTAGAAAACCCGGACGTACCGCGACCTAAGCTCCCCCCTTCAGTAGACCTGGAGGAACTGGCGCTACGCTTCCTGGAACTGTTGGCACGGTATCAACCCCAGGAATTCCACCAAAGCCGGGCCCACCGGTTTTTTGCCTATTTTTGCGATAACTTCACCTGGGCGACCTACCTTAAAAACCGTCTACGCCGGGAAACTGGACTTTCCGCTATGGCGTCGTGCTTATCCGCCTATTGCCGGGACCACCCTGAGGAACGAAACCGCCTGCTTACCCTATCCCCAGGGCTTGCTTGAAATTGACCACTACCGTGTCAACCGCTCCCCGGGCGTCAATATCTACCAAGAGCCCCTGCTCACGGTAATACTGGATCAGCGGGAGGGTTTGTTCCCGGTAAACCTCAAGGCGTTTTCGGATAGCCTCTTCCTGGTCGTCTTCCCGGATAAAAAGCTCCCCTCCGCAGGTATCGCAGCGCTGTTCTTGTTTCGGTTTATGAAAGGTGATATGGAAGTTCGTCCCGCAAGAGCGGCATACCCGGCGGCCTGAAAGCCGTTCCAGTACCACCGCGTCGGGAATATCGAAATTCACTACCTTATCCACCGAAGAAAATTGGGCCAGAGCTTCGGCCTGGAAAATGGTCCGGGGGAAGCCATCGAGGATATACCCCCCTTGAGTGTCCGCCTGGGCAAGCCGTTCTTTCACCAGGAGGATGGTGGTTGCATCATCCACTAGCTTTCCCCCCTCGATGATGGCCTTCACCTGGCGGCCCAGGGGACTCATGGCGGCAATGGCGGAGCGGAAAATGGCTCCGGTACTGATGTGGGGCACCTTACAGATTTCCACGCCTTTGGCGGCTAAGGTCCCTTTACCCGCTCCGGGGGGACCAAGGAAGATTAGTTTCATACGCCTACTCCTTTACACTGGATCAACAGCGACCCTAAGACGTCCGGGGACCGCTGCTGATCCTATAGTTGTTCTATTGAGGTAAGTATAGCGGCAAAAGCACTTACACGAAAGGCCAAAGAAAAAGTCCCTCGGAACTTCGGTATTGCTACAAAATAGCAGCCTGGTTAAAGCAAAACCGCATCTCCGGGGCATATAGTTTCTATGAGACCATTGCGTTTACTCAGACAAGGGGTGTGGTACGAAATCTGCACCCGTTTTAATAACCGGGAACCCTTGTTCCTGCGCCCTAAGGCGCTGGTCTTGTTTGACCGGGTTTTCCGGGAGACGAAAAAACGGTTTGTCTTCGATGTTCGGGGGCTTTGTATTGCCGATGACAGGCTTACATTTTATATCAAGCCTGCGGATGGCAAGGTGCTTCCGGCTATCATGAAGTGGCTGAAGCAGGTCTTCGCCCAGCGCTACAACCACGCTGAGGGCCGGGAAGGACATATCTGGGGCGACCGATATGGGTCGCGTATACTCGCGGGGGAACCGCCTGAGGTTGAAGAGGGTGGGGATTCTGAAGCAGGGTCAGACCCTGTTACCCGGAATCACCATCCCGCCCCTCCCTCCCGGCTCTTTTCCTACCTTCTTTTCGTCCCTTCCCCCGGATAGAGAACCCCTATCTGCCCTAAGTCTCGTACCGGCTCGTCTGTTGTCCCCATAGATAAAACTCCCCGACTAAAGGTCTGTCCCCACACTTTGGATCGACGGGGAAAAGTTTGCGGATACGGTCTTTTTCATCGAACTCACGTTAAGTACGTACGCCCTATTCAAAGCATGAACGATGGGACATCCTCCAGGGGTTAATGCCCTATCCCTACCATGTGACCCTCCAATACGGCTCCAAGGCAGATGGCTTTAAACCCGCAGGTGGGCCTCTTGATGAAGGGGCATATATATCCTACAATTCGACTAGGATAAATATTACGGGAGTTATCTATGCAGTGCGGAACCTTACTCATACACAACGATCACGAAACCGAACCCTTAAGCGGGGCCCTGGGTGTGCCTATCATCCAGTCCTCTACTTTCCAGCAAAGGGATCTGTCCCGTTCTCAGGAATACGATTATGCCCGCTCAGGCAACCCTACCCGCAAGGCCCTGGAGGAGATCATCGCCCGTCTGGAACAGGGAGCGCGAGGCTATGCCTTTGGCAGCGGTATCGCGGCGATTTCCTCGGTCCTGGGGATTTTTTCCACCGGTGACCATATCATTGCGGCGGAGGATATCTACGGCGGCAGTTGGCGGATCCTCAATACCTTCTATAAACGTTGGGGCCTCGAAATGACCACAGTGAACGCCACGGACCCCGATGAGATCCGCAGGGCCCTTAAACCCAATACCAAGGCTCTCTTCCTGGAAACCCCCTCAAATCCCCTGCTTAAGATTACGGACCTTAGGGTCTGCCTCGCCATTGCCCGAGAAGCGGGCCTCATTTCTATTGTGGACAATACCTTTATGACCCCTTATCTCCAGCGGCCCTTGGAACTGGGCGCGGATATCGTAGTACATTCCGCCACGAAGTTCCTGGGCGGGCATAGCGACGTCCTGTCGGGGCTCGCTGTAACCAAGACCGAGGCCCTGGGCAGCCGGGTGTACGCTGTACAAAACGGGTTCGGCGCCATACCCGGGCCCTGGGATACCTGGCTCGTGATACGGGGGATCAAAACCCTCAAGGTCCGCCTGGACGCACAGGAAGCCACGGCCCGAAAACTTTCCGCCTGGCTTGACGCTCATGAACGGGTGGAGCAGGTGTTTTATCCTGGCCTTGCAGGCCATCCGGGCCGGGAAATCAACGAAGCCCAGGCAAGCGGCGCTGGGGCCGTGCTGTCTTTCAAGACCAAGACTCGGGAACAAGCCCTGGGTTTCTTGAGCAAGATTACCCTCGCCGCCACCGCCGTGAGCCTCGGAGGGGTGGAGACCATTGCCTCCTACCCGGTCAAGATGAGCCACGCGGCCATCCCCATGGCGGAACGGGAACGCTTGGGTATTACGGACACCTTGATACGAATCTCCGTGGGACTTGAGGACCCGGAGGATCTTATCGTCGATTTCGCCCGGGCATTAGAAACTCCCTGACTTTCGAAAACTCGCCATCACCTAACAGGAGTTATCATTTTTATGGAAAAAACCTATAGAGAAAAACCTCACGGCCCTTCCTTAGACACTCTGACCGTACGGGGGGCAAGCCTTTCTGAACCCCATACGGGCGCCATCAGTACTCCCATCTATCAGAGTTCCACCTTCAGGCATCCTGAGCTTTTTGTCTCCACAGGGTTTGATTATTCCCGGGGGAACAATCCTACGAGAAAGGAGCTTGAGCAGACCTTGGCCTTGCTGGAACAAGGTCGTTATGCCCTAGCCTTTGCTAGTGGTATGGGGGCTATATCGGCAATCATTAAGCTCTACCAGCCGGGGGATCACCTAATCGTGTCGGAGGACCTGTACGGTGGCACCTACCGCCTCTTTAACGAATACTATGGCCGCTACGGTTTCTCCTTCTCCTGGGTGGATACCAGTGACTTTGCCCGCCTGGAGGCGGCGCTGCGCCCGGAAACCAAGGGTATTTTTATCGAGACCCCCTCCAACCCCATGATGAAGGTTACGGATATTCAGCGCTGTGCCGAGCTTATCCACTGTCAGGGGGGCTCTCTTATTGTGGATAATACCTTGCTCTCCCCCTATTTCCAAAATCCCCTGAGTCTGGGGGCGGATATGGTGGTCCACAGCGGCACCAAATACTTAAACGGTCATAACGACACCCTTTCAGGATTCATCGCTCTTTCTGACAGCGCCCTAGAATCTTCCCTGCGGGAGATTCAGAAAAGTGAAGGGGCTACCCTGTCCCCCTTTGACGCTTGGCTGACCCTACGGGGAATGAAAACCTTGGCCGTGCGGATGCAAAAAGCCGAACGAAACGCCTTGGGTATTGCGACGTGGTTGCGGGAACATCCTCGGGTAGAGCGGGTTTTCTTCACTGGTTTTCCGGATCATCCCCAGTACGCCTTGTCCTGCGCCCAGACCCGAGGTTTTGGCAGCATGATTTCGTTTTACGTGAAAGACCCGAAAGACGTACCGGTGTTGCTTAAGGAGGTATCCCTCATCCTCTTCGCGGAAAGTCTGGGGGGCGTTGAGACCCTTATCACCTATCCTTTGGTGCAGACCCACAGCGCCATTCCTGAAGCCATGCGCCTTGCGGCGGGAGTCAACGACCGGTTGTTGCGCCTATCCGTGGGCATTGAGGACCCATCGGATCTCATCGCGGATCTCGCTGCGGCCTTTGCCCGCTGTAGCGGGGAACAGGGATCATGAGGATTTCTACCAAAGGCCGGTATTCCCTGGAAGCCCTGCTGTATATGGCCCTATTGCCGTCCGGGGAATACGCTAGTACTCGGACCATTGCGGAAAACACCGGCCTTTCGGACGGCTATTTGGAACAGCTTTTCATCCCTCTGCGGAAGGCTGGTATTGTCCAGGGTATTCGGGGTCCTCAAGGGGGCTATGTTCCGGGCCGGCCCGTTGCGACCATAACCGTGGGGGAGGTCTTACGGGCGGTAGAGGGCTCTCTGGAACTGGTGGAGTGCGTGAATTCCCAAAGTTGTCCCCTGCGAGAAGCCTGCGTTTCCCGGCATACCTGGCGGGAACTCTATAAAGAAATCAGTAGCTGCGTGGATACCATTACCCTGCACGACCTGGTGGAGGCCTATCACGCCATGGACCGAGTGGAGTACGTGATATGAAGATTTCCAGCCGAGGCCGTTACGGTATCCGGCTCTTGATAGATTTGGCGGAACACACCCAAGAATCCCACGTATCCTTGGCCAGTGTGGCGGCGCGGCAGCGGGTCTCTATCCGCTATTTGGAGCAGGTGGCGGTGATTCTCCGGCGGGCGGGGTTTATTCGTTCGGTGAAAGGCGCTTCCGGGGGCTATACTCTGGCCAAGGATCCTGATGCTATTTCCATCGGTGCGGCTTTGCGGGAGTTGGAAGGGGATATGCTGGTGGTGGATCCGCCGCTTCCCTCGGTTCAAGAAACCAAGATTCAGCGGTGCATTCGGCTTACGGTTTTCGACCGTCTCAATGAACGGATTGCTGCGGTAATCGACCGCAAGACCCTGGCCTCGGTAGTGGGCACCGTAGACCCCGACGAATCCTATATGTACTTCATCTAACCACCTACCGTAGGGGTGGATTGGTTCGGGGGTTCGGCTTACATTCACTTGTGGAGCGTATGTACTTAAGGCCTTGACTCAGCACGTGTCAAGGCGAGGAACGTAGCGACGGTGCAA
>JAITJK010000135.1 GCA_031278935.1 Spirochaetaceae bacterium
TATTGGACTTGTTCAATAACCCGGTTGGTTATCGAACAAGTCCTGCAAAATGCTCCGCATTTTGCTATTTTTCAGCGGAAGTTGTTTAAAAACTTCAGTTTTTAAACAACTCTATTATAAAATCCGATAAGGCATACCGTTCCCAAAGACAAAACAGCCGCGCAAAATCCTTGCCACCCCGATAATAACTGTTTGGTTTTTGAGCAGCCTGTGTTTAATACAATAATCTTAAAACAGTACCGCGTTGGTTCCCGCCATTTATAATATTGACAAGCCCTTCCTTGGTTAGTTTTGTGAACAGTGCCGGTATCGGCGTATCAATGCCGCTTTTAAGCCACTCCTGAATAAGCGCAATAAAACCGCCGATAGCAAAAATGGACGTGCGCCACTTGCCTTTATTGCAGGGTCCCCCATACCACCATGGTAGGTGGCGCCCTCCGGGAGGATGGGTTCGACTCGGACCGTATCCCCATCTTCAAGAGTGATGCCACGGTCTTCTTCCCAAGAAAACCGCGTGGTTTCCTGGCCGGCCCTAATGAGCATGATGGCCGTGAGTGCGGCGTTCAAGGTAAAGCCCCTACCGTAGTGGGAGATGAGTTCCGTAAGAGATTCCCTCGCGCCCAGTTCATAGATACCAGGCCGAAAGACTTCCCCCGCAAGGGTGATAAGTCGCGTAGATGCCGTACTCGTACAATTCGGCGTTAAGGTTTCCTGCCGGACTCTCGCTCCCCGGATCATATCCGCTGTTCCAGCGGGACTGGTTTTCCTTGTCATGCGTTTCTCCTCAATCGTACAAAGCTGCCCTAACGCTAAGATTCTCTTGTTAAGAAATGGTAAGGTAATCGTCAAAATTGGGTAAAATGCCCTGCGATCTATATAGCATAGTAATACACTATAATTAGTAGGAATATAACCTAAAATTATCTCTTAGGTCAAGAGGAAATCCGTATTTTTTACTCGAGCCGGTTCACAGGACGCCGGTAACCACCAGAATCGAGAGAGTGACGGAAATGATGGCGATAACAAGCTGGCCATATTGATTAAACTTCACCGTAAGGATGTTACCCAGCACGAAGGTCATAGATTCCGGAGGAATATAGCCTGAGAGGGACAGGGGTCTATTATTCATTATCAAAGGCCTTAATACCCCGTTCGTTATTCAAAAGTTCGTTCCGTCCTCCTGCCAGGATATAAGGCTTAGGCATACTCTATGACCTGATAACTATGGATAATTGAAACCGGTTTCTTGCGGTGTTTGTTTGTAAGAAGCGAGGCATAACCTTCCCTCTTACCATCATGGTCCGTCAAGGAACTAAACCCACTGGCGGGCCTCCACAGCAGGTGGCGAGGTGCAGCTACCCCCTAAAACCACGCACCCCGTCGCGAACTTTAACCCTCCCTGGGGGGATGTACTTCCGGAGGGATGGGACATTGGTAACGTTCACCCGCAAGCCGACGCTGATGCTCCGCCGCAGCTTCGGCGACTAGCTTCGGGTCCTCCAGAATGTCCAGAGCAGTCAAGGCGATTATTTTTGCCGCTTGCATAAGCCCCTTGTGCACCAGGGAGGATTGCCCGCAGGCCGTAAGCTGCCAGGAATGGGCTACCGTTCCCTGAGGATAACAGGCGGTGAACACCTGGGCCGTGGGAGTCTGCCAGCTTACATCCCCCACATCGGTGGAACCCGCTAAGACCCGGTCGGTTTCCTTGTACGGGACTATATCGTCCAAGATGGGCTTGGCCGCCATGGCTTCAATATCCGCCGCCGCCGCTTGGGGAAAAAACCGGGCCACTGCGGCGGGGATGCCCTTACGGGTCGCGTCATCCAAGGTGGCTTGAAAAGAACGGGCAAACGCCAGGTCGTGCTCGGTCCAGGCAACGGCACCCAGGGCGCTCATATTGGCGTGCATAGCTCTGCCCAGAGTATTGTTCACGAGATAGTTCGCTGCGGCGCTGTCCCAGCGCAGGGACATGGCGGTACCGGTCATCAAGGCCGCGCCTTGGGCAATGTCCCGCACCCGCTCGAAGATGGCCTGCACCTGAGCCGGCTTGGGGGCCCGGATAAAGTACAGGAGTTCCGCCGAGGCCTGCACCACATTGGGAAGGCCGCCCCCCACATCGGTATAGGCGTAGTGAATCCGGGCTTCGGGGATGATATGTTCCCGCAGGTAGTTCACCCCCACGTTCATAAGTTCTGCGGCGTCTAGGGCGCTTCGGCCATTTTCCGGGGATGCCGCCGCATGGGAACTGACCCCTTTAAAGCTGAAAAATATCTGGTAATTGGCCAGGCTGCTCACGGTCCATACCGCATTTTCCATCATAGGATGCCAGGTAAGGGCCGCAGTAAGGTCCGCGAACACCCCGGCCCGGGCCAGGTACGCCTTGCCAGAACCGGACTCCTCGGCGGGACAGCCGTAATAGCGTACCGTGCCAGGAAGCCCGGTCTCCACAAGATACGCCTTGATACCCGCCGCCGCCGCTGCGGCCCCCGCCCCCAAGGCGCTGTGCCCACAGCCGTGGCCGTGGCCGATGCCCTGGGCATCGGAGCGCAGGGGCTTCTTCTCCGTAAGCCCTGCCACCTGGCTCAAACCCGGCAAGGCGTCGTATTCTCCCAGGACACCGATGACAGGTCCACCGGTACCCCAACTGGCAATAAAGGCGTGGGCCATGCCCGCAAGGCCTCGTTCAATGGTAAAACCTTCCTGTTCCAGGACCGCGCAGATGGCGTCGGCGGACTGTTTCAAGTTAAAGCGGATCTCCGCATAGTCCCAAAGTCGGTCGTTCAAGGCCGTAAAGACCGCCGCTTTTTGGTCGATTACCTCGACGATTCGTTTCTTGTTACTCATACATATTTCTCCTTTATGAGCCTAGGTTTGACGGGAAGAAAAGGGTCAGCGAATTACCTGCCTTTAGGGCAAACGGAGCGAAGCAATCCAATGAAGAGAATATTCGTCTGGATCGCGTCGTTACTTCGTTCCTGCTCCTGGCATACTCTGCGGTATTAGCTGCGGCCGTCCTCTCCGGGCAGCAGCACCGTGATTTGGCCGGCTTTGTACAACCATTTATTACTGAACCAGGCGATGGGAATCAGAGCCAGCATCAAAAAACCCTGATACAAGGCGAATCCCATAGGGTTCTTCATGGCGTAGACGACGGTGATGTACACCGCCGCCACGATTACAAAGAGGATAACTGCACCTTTCCAGCGTCCCGGGCAGACAATACCCCCCCCTATCCTACTACCCAAGGAACCTACGATAAGGGAACCGAATAGGGCCTGCACGATGCTGCCGGAAGCCTGCTTGAACACCGGAAGGCTCAAGATGGGCCGAAGGGGCTGGAGCAGCAGGATGCCTATGACAATGACCGCGATAGTAACGAAACTGGACACGCTTACGGCGATGGAAGTAACGATATCGGCGTCTTCGGTACCTTCCTCTACATCCAATATTTCCAGGGCGGTCTTGGCTACCGGGAGCTTCAGGTTTGAAATATTACCGGTAATCTGGGCCAGGTAGTAGGAACTGCCCAAAATCGGCGAGTAGGCAATGGTTTCCGAGAAGGCCCCAGGAATAAAGAGGGCCAAAAGGCCGACGGCGGTGGTTAGCACCTGCAAAAATGAGGGCATGGCGTTAAAGTAGAGCCCCATGACCGTGGGAATCCCCAGCATAACCAGGATGGCTCCGGCAATACCCATGCGCCCCAGCCGATGCATGGCATCCAAATGGGCTTTACTGTCTGGGTCCAAGATCAGGGCCTTCTTCTGCTTCGTGTTGGTATCACTCATGAAGATACTCCTTAGGTTAAAATTGCGTGCCACAGCACCGAAGAGGCCATGGCGAGGATGAGGCTTATAGCCAGGACAAAGCTCCGGAGAAACGCCAGGGTTCCCACCGCTATACGGTTCAACACCACGGTTATAAGTACACTGGTGGCGAAGGTCAGCATCTGGATAAAGCCCGCAGTGCTGAAATTGAGAAAGGTGGGTACTACAAACACCGAGAGGATCACCGTGAAGAAGATCGAGCCTCCCAGGGCGGCCCAACG
>JAITJK010000157.1 GCA_031278935.1 Spirochaetaceae bacterium
GGGACCAATCTTCGCCGTGATCACCGCTGTGCAGTCCTTCAATGCCTCCATCACATCAGACCAGACGGATTCGCCGTGGTCGCCCTTCCCGCAGACCTGCCGTATCTCACGCCTTCCAAGCAGGATGCTGTTCCCGTCGCTTCCCAGATCCCTGATAACAAACCAGCGGGCATGTCCGAAATGCTGATTAATTAAGACATCATCAGCGCTGGTAATCGCTATTCTCCACGCCATATTTCCCTCCAAATTTTACGCGGTATTCTTTAAGTCTCGCCGCTCCGGCTGTTTCTAAATCTGTTCCCCAGGGGACATTACCTTCCCCTGTTCTACCGCCAGGAGCCTATCCGCCCAGAAGGCGGCCCATCCGCGAAGAGCTGCGGCTTCCATGGGAGCGGGGGTCTTTGAAATCTCGTGGGCGGCGATCTTCCTTGCCAGAGAGCGGTATACCTCAGCCTGGGCGGACTGGGGCGCGGCCTCAATGGTGGTCTTTCCCTGCAATTCGCTCTGGGTAACGGTGATGGAACGGGGTATGTATTCCACGACTGCTGTTCCGGTCTTTGCTACAAAGTCGTTGATGATCTCCCGTGAATAGGGCGGTCCCATGGAATTGGCGATCACTCCCCCCAGGAGGGCGCCCCCCGAATTGGAATACTTGCTTATCCCTTTGAAGAGGTTGTTGGATGCGTAGATCGACATAAAGTCCGAAGAGGATACGGTAAATACATGCTCGGCTATCCCTTCCCTGATAGGCACCGCAAAACCGCCGCAGACCACATCCCCCAGTACGTCGAAGATCACCACATCCAGATCCAGTTTCTCAAAGATTCTCTGCTGTTTAAAAAGTTCCACAGCGGTGATGATTCCCCGCCCCGCACAGCCCACGCCGGGGGAAGGCCCCCCCGCTTCCACACAGTAGATACCGCGAAAGCCCTCAAAGATAACCTCCTGGGCTTTTACCGCCGATTGTTCCCGCAAGGTATCCAGTACCGTGGGGATAAATTTGCCGTCCCGTAAGGTATTGGTGGAATCGCTCTTAGGGTCGCAGCCAAACTGCATAACCCTGAGTCCCATTTCCGCCAAGGCGGCGCTGAGATTAGAGGTGGTGGTCGATTTTCCGATCCCCCCTTTTCCATATATAGCAATCTGCTTTAGCTTTTTACTCATATTAAACTCCTATAAATCCTATGAATATACTAAGAAAACTTGACTAAAAAAACTATAATTAAAACACCGGTTTTATGTCAAGGGGTATTTCTCTTGAACCAGGACATCGGCGTTTACTTTGAGAATAAGGCGTCGTACAGGAAATCCGAGGCTGATTATATTCTCGACAACGACGCGAAATTTGCACGGCCTACGCCAACACCAAAGGGATCCATACGCCGGTAGAGACGGAGACGAAAAACGATGCCAAGAAAACGACGAAGAAGCTGATCCACCCGTGTTAAAGCACTAGAGAACAAGAAAAAAGTTCTGAAATTGCACTACGACTGAATAGTTACAAATAAAAATTTTACTTGACTGTTTCCAAATTTGGGAGGATACTATGTGCAAGTAGTAATATCATCAGCAGGAGGATTTTTTAATGAAAAGAAAAGCATTGGTTTTTCTGTTGGTTCTGTTTGCAGTATCCGCTCTCTTTGCCTCTGGTAATCAAGCGGGAAGAGATGGAGGGGGGGTAACAACGCCCGTCGGTTCCTACCCTATAAAAACAGATGTAACACTTGATTACTGGCTGGCCCTGAATACTAACGTATCTCCCAATTATGCCAACCTGGGTGAAACTCCTTTTGCTAAGGGACTTCAGGAACGGACAGGGGTAAAGATTAATTATCTCCATCCGCCTTCGGGGTCAACTGCCGCCCAGGAGCAGCTTAACCTCATGATTGCCGCGGGTGAAGATTTGCCGGATGTTATTGAGTGGAACTGGGTTACCACTTATCCCGGAGGCCCTCAAAAGGCTATAGACGATGGGGTTATTCTCAATTTAAACGAAGTAATTGATAAATACGCCCCCAATTTAAAGGCTTTTTTAAAGGCCAATCCCAAGTATGACCGGATGGTCAAAACCGATGACGGTAATTATTATGTTTTCCCCTTTATCCGCGGCCACGATAAGTTGCTCTATTCCCAGGGACTTATGATCCGCAAGGACTGGCTTGACGAGTTGAATCTGGCTCCCCCTACTACCATTGATGAGTGGTATACGGTGCTGAAAGCCTTCAAGGAGAAGAAAAACTGTCCCGCTCCCTTTACCCAGGTTTGGACCAACAATCAGCGCATGTTCGTTGAATCCTTCGGTATCCTCAAAGGCTTTTATATAGGGGCCCATGACGGTCAGATTCATTTCGGACAGATAGAGCCGGGTTACCGCGATTGGATGAACACCATGGCCCAATGGTATAGGGAAGGGCTTATCGATCCGGATATCGCTTCTATCCAGACTTCCCAGCAGAACCAGAAGATGACCGCCGGAACTGCGGGGGCTACTGTCGCCTCAGTCGGCAGCGGCATGGGAACCTGGACCAACTCCGTGCGGCCCAGCAATCCAAAGTACGAAATCATAGCTTTGCCCTCCCCTGATCGGGCGAGGGGGCAAAAAAGGGTATACGGCATACCGAATCAGCCCTATTCCGGCCAGGATTCGGCGGCTATCACCGCGAACAGCAAGAATGTAGAACTTGCGGCCCGGTATCTGGACTGGGGTTACACTCAGGCCGGACACCTCTACTACAATTTCGGCATTGAAGGGGAATCCTATACTATAGTGAATGGGAAGCCCATTTATACCCCGCAGATCATGAATAGTCCCAAAGGCTGGCCGCTGTCCCAGTCCATGAGCGCCTATGTCCGTTCTACGGGAGCAGGCCCCTTTATTCAGAATGAAGGCTATATCGAGCAGTACTATGCGTTGCCGGAGCAGCTCCAGGCTTTGACAAATTACAATACACCGGGCGCTATCAATTATCTGCTACCCCCCATTACCGCCAGTCAGTCCGAAAGCCGGGAATTAGCCTCTATTATGAATGATATCAATACCTATGCCGATGAGATGATGACTAAATTCATTCTGGGAACGGAAGTCCTCAATGATAGTTCCTGGAACACCTTTGTAAGCACCATCAGACGGATGAACATAGACCGGGCTATCGCGATTGAAAAGGCCGCCTTGGATCGCTACCAGAAACGCTAATTTGGTATGTGAACCATCAAACTGAAACCAGGGCTGAATGTTGGGTTGCCAATTGTTTCGGCAGTTGGAAGGTTCGATGAATCATCGCTCGATAAATCATCACCGATCAGCCGGGGAGGAGGTGTTTTTTCCCCGGCTGACTCTATGAGGAGTATGCTATGACCCGGATTTCAACTGCCATCCGCAAGGACATGCAGAGGAATTGGTCCTTATACCTGCTGGTCTTACCGGTAATTCTTTTTTATGCTCTTTTTTGTTATAAGCCCATGTACGGGGCATTGATCGCCTTTAAGGACTTTTCCCCAGGCCGGGGATTTGCCCGGAGCCCCTGGGTAGGGGTAGAGAATTTCGTTCGTTTTTTTAATTCCCCCTATTTTTTCCGCCTGTTGCGGAATACTTTCCTTATTAGTTTCTATAATCTGCTTTTTGGTTTCCCTGCCCCTATCATTCTGGCTCTCCTCCTTAACGAAGTGCGACATATTACCTACAAACGACTGGCCCAGACAATTACGTACCTGCCTCACTTTATTTCAATTATCGTTATTGCCGGTATGATCACGGATTTTTCCATGTCCACCGGGCTTTTTAATGACATCATCGAATTTTTCGGGGGTAAACGTTTCCCCCTTCTTCAGACCCCAAGCCTGTACCGGACCATCTATGTGGCCTCAGATGTTTGGCAGGGGGTGGGATGGGGAACCATCATTTACCTTTCCGCCCTCTCCGGAATTGATCCCCAGCTTTACGAGGCGGCCATGATAGACGGGGCGGGACGGTTCAAACAGCTTATCCATGTTACCCTTCCCTCCATTACACCTACCATTGTGATCCTTCTCATCCTGAGAATAGGACACCTTTTGGGAGTGGGATATGAAAAAACCATTCTGCTCTATAACCCCGCTACCTACGAAACTGCGGATATTATATCAACCTATGTGTACCGGGTAGGACTTTTGGAGCAGAACTGGAGTTATTCCACTGCCATCGGGATCTTTAATTCTGCGGTCAACTTTTCTCTGCTGCTATTGGCAAATAAGATGAGCCGGAAACTATCCGAAACGAGTTTGTGGTAGGAGGCGCACGATGAAAACATCCGTCGGCGTTAAACATACCCAGGGAGAAAATATTTTTGCCTTTTTTAACTATATTTTTATCGGGATCATTGCTCTGATGTGTTTTTATCCTATGCTCTATGTGCTTTTTGCTTCTTTTAGCGACAACAACCTTCTCATGCAGCATACGGGTGTTCTCTACAGGCCGCTGGGATTCAGTGTCAATGCCTATTCTAAGGTTTTTCAGAATCCTATGATTCTCCTGGGCTACCGGAATACCCTCTTT
>JAITJK010000243.1 GCA_031278935.1 Spirochaetaceae bacterium
TTATAGTTTTATCTTCCATAAAATACTCCTTTTAGTCTTATTTAATTGTTGATCCTGCTCAAGTTTATTGTCAACCGGTGACGCCTAAAGAAATAACCAATGCATTCCGTAAACTTCAAGATAACTACATTGAAATATATAGGGGAAAAACTTAAATTCGCTGAGGGAGATCCGCAGGGGTGTTGATGTTGAAAAACAGTTCTTCTAGCTTGAACTCCCGCAGAGTTGAGGCATCAAGGATATGTAAGCCTAGGCGATCCAAGAAGAGGCTGATCTTGTAGGTATGATTTACCAAGGCCTCGTGCAACAGGGGAAGACAAGACTTGTTGAAAAATGCGTTGAAGGGTTCGTAAAAACCATCCGGGCGGCGGGTAACACAGGCGTCCACCGACTTCTCACGGATCGCTTCCTGCATATACCGTATATAATCCAGGGAGATGAAGGGCATATCACAGGCAACCACGTAAAGATAGTCGCTCCGGCAATAGGTGAGGCCCCGGTATATCCCCGCTAAGGGCCCGGAGCCGAGTTCGTCCTTAAGCACCACCACCTGATCGTGGGGAAAGGGGTTATTGCTGGATACCAAAACTTCGGGGAACAGGACCTTGAGGCGGGTTATAAGACTCTCTATGACCACCTCTCCCCCTAGGGCTAACTTTTTTTTGTCATATCCCATCCGCTTCCCCTGACCACCGGCCAAAATTAAGGCGCTTCCCATAACCATAGCTCCTCCTCGCGCCTCAAAAGAACTCCCCACCCCCCGGCACTCGGAGGAAGGGGAGCCGCAGGGTTCCCAAGAAAAGAAGTCAGCCCCTCTTATACTTGGTATGCAGGAGCTTATGGGAGAGCTTGCCGTTGGGTTTCTCCAGGAAGTCCTGGTATAGCTGGGTAATCGCCGGATTGGTATGGGACTTCCGCAGGGGTAGGGCCTTATCGTGGTCAAAGGTGGCCTTTCGCCGGTTCTCATAGGCTGCGGGCCGGTCGGCGTCTAGCAAAAGCTTGGGCTGGCCCCCTCCGCTCACGCAGCCTTCGGGGCAGGTCATCACTTCCACAAAGTGCAAATGCAAGGTCCCGCGCCGTAGCTGCTCTATAACGGGATCGATATGCTTCAAATTGGTCAGCACTCCCACCTTTAAGGTAAGATCCCCCAGGGGAATATCTGCGGTCCGAAACCCCTCGGTGCCGCGAACCGGCAGGATATCCACCTCCTTGTCGCTCAACTCCTTGCCGGTGATTAAAGTATAGGCGGTACGGATGGCCGCTTCCATGACACCGCCTGTAACCCCGAAGATAGTCCCCGCGCCGGTATAGTCCCCCAGCGGCTGATCAAAGGATTCCTCCGGGAGGGCGGTGAAATCAATACCCGCCCGCTTAATTAAATAGGCCAATTCCCGGGTGGTAATCACGGCGTCCACGTCCTTATACCCGCTGTCCCTCATTTCTTCCCGGTCACTCTCAAAGGCTTTGCAGGTACAGGGCATAACCGACACCGTGAAAAGCGAGGCCGGGTCAAAGCCGTTGAGCTTCGCCCCGTAGGTTTTAAACACCGCGCCGGCCATTTGCTGGGGACTCTTACAGGAAGAAAGGTGTTTGGTCAGTTCAGGATACTGGTGTTCCATGTACCGCACCCAGCCCGGACAGCAGGAGGTAAACATGGGCAGCACGCCTTTTTCCGTAACCCGTTTCACCAGTTCCGTGCCTTCTTCCATAATGGTTAAATCTGCGGCGAAATTGGTGTCATACACCTGGTCAAACCCCAGGCGCCGTAAGGCCGCAGCCAGTTTCCCCGCCGCCAAGGTCCCTAAAGGCAGCCCAAAGTCTTCGGCAATCCCCACCCGTACCGCTGGCGCGGCCTGGACCATAGTAAACTTCTTCGGGTCCTGCAAGGCCGCGATGACCGCATTGAGATGGCTCACATTATAGGCCGCGAACAAAGGCTCAGTTACCGTGTCTGGCAGGCCCCGTTCCTGGCGTTTTTTCGTATACTCCTCAAGGCCGTGGTCCAGCAGGGAAATATAGGACTTGCACTTCTGGACGCATTGGCCGCACATGACGCAGCGCTCTGTAACAATGGTCTGGGCTTCATGGGGATTGCCTTCAATGGCATAGACCGGACACACACCGCTACATTCCTGGCATCCCGTACAAATATCTTTATCAATCTGAATAAACGCCATACTTCAAGCCCTCCTCAGACTTAGGCCATCGGATACGCCTTCCAGCGCCGCTGTGGCCTTGAGCCGTTTGTCCTTGACTTCTGCGGCGGCATCCACCACCCGTAAGGCGTCCCGGGGACAGGCGGCCACACAAGCGGGGCCCGCATCTCGGCCTATGCACCGGTCGCATTTGTAAATAAACCGGGGAAACCCCTGATCCTGAGGTATCCCGGTAGGGCCGAAAACCCCGCGAAGGCGTGCCAGGTCCTCCGCGCCCAGCAATGCGATGGCCCCAAAAGGGCAGGCCATCACGCAGTTCTTACAGCCGATACATTTTTTCCGGTTGATTACCACAGCCCCCCCCGCTCGTTCCAGGGCTCCGGTGGCACAGGAACGCAGACAGGGCGCGTTTTCGCACTGATGACATTGTACGGGCATACAGCCCCGTTCCGTCCGGGTGAGGAACAAATTAGGCATAAGCGGGGTTCTTAGGGCCCCCACGGTTTTCGGCTGTCCTGGGGTATGTGCGGCGACACAGGCGACCTCACAGGCTCTACAGCCGACACAGGCCTCAGGGTCTGCCAAGACAAAACACGATTGCTCTCCATTCATCAAAACACCTCTTTAATCTAGGTATCTAAGGCGCCATCCTCGCGGACAGCGCCCGGAAACTCGGGTTGCATAGGGCCTTCCTCTCCCAGGGCCCTATGATCCACCGCAAGAACACAACAATACCGCCCCCTTAGATCGTCAAAAGCGGTAAGGCCTCCACCGTTTGTATCCGTTTCTGCACACTGCTGGGCACAGGACGCACCGCCTTGTCCTTCCCATGCGGGCAGACGCGGATACAGGGAGGGATACCCCCGGAATCCGCGCCGCCATAGGCCGTACACTGGGGGCATTTATGGGCCTCCACCAGCAGATCCCCCAGGATATACGAAAGGGCCTTATGCTCGCAGGCTAGGGCGCACCGGCGCCGCGTGCAGTCCCTACAGCGGATCACTACTGGCGCGGCGCTCCCTCCCGGCACAAGACCCCGGCCTAGCTCTGACACTGTACCGCGTTCCGGCGTTTTTCCGCGACGCTCTGGTCCATCCGCTCTTCCGTAATCAAGGTCAGGGCTTCGGTGGGGCAGACCCGGATACAGGACGGGGACGGGGCGACCCCCCGGCAGAGATCGCATTTATTGGCTGTCTTTTTCGGGGACCCATCGGGCAGCAGTTCCCCGGTCTCCACGATCTCCACGGCCCCAAAGGGACAAGCCACCACGCAATTTTTACAGCCGATACATTTTTGCGTATTGATGAGTACCACCTGGTCCACCACGCTAATGGCGTTGGACGTACAGGCTGCCTTGCACGCAGGGTTTTCGCAGTGCCGGCAATGCAAAGGGGCGCTCACCAGGGCGGTTTTAACCATAAAGAGCTTGGGGTTAAAGGCATAGCCGTCCGGGTCGATCTCGAAGATTCGTTTCCCTTCATGGGCCACCACGCAGCTAATCAGACAGGTCCGACAGCCGATGCACCGCAGAGGATTGGCTTTGATAAAGCTGTTCATGCCACTCCTCCTTGGGCAATATGCATCCGCTTGCGTATATCCGCATACTGCCGGGCTACTTCAGCTTTAGCCCAGGCTTGGTCGGGAATCTTCTCGATCCGGCAGGCGCAATACTTGTACTCTGGGGTACGGCTCGCGGGGTCCAAGGCGGAGATGGTAAGCTCGTTACAGGCCCCAATCCACCACTGATAGGTCATATACACGGCCCCAGGCTTAACCCGCTCCGTAGGCATACAGCGGGTATAAACCGCGCCTCGTTTTGAGCGGATTTTGACGATCTCCCCTTCTGTAAGCTCTAGGGCGGCGCAATCTTCTGGGGACATTTCCACCCAGCCTGGCTCGTCTTCCAGGTTCCGCAGGGTCCGGCAGTTTCCCGACATGGTCCGCACGGAATAATGGCCCACTTCCCGGACCGTACAGAGACTTAAAGGGAACTCCGGGTTTTCCAGCTCCGCCGGGGGCTGATAGGGGGAGGTTTTTAAGACGCCCAGGCCGTCAGGGGTGGCAAAAATACCCCCGGCGTGGAGGAACATGGTTCCCCGGTCCTGGGGCCCCTTGTCCCAGCAGGGCCATTGCACGCTGCCCTGGCGCTGGATCTTCTCGTAGGTCGCCCCGGTAAACTTAGGGGCGAGATCGATAAGCTCGTTCCAGATGGCTTCAGTGTTGGGGTAGTGCATGGGATACCCCATAGCGGTGGCAATACGGCAGGTGATCTCCCAATCGGGCAGCACATTGCCCACAGGCTCAAGGATTTTGCGGATCCGTTGAAAGCCCCGATCCGAACTGGTGTACACCCCATCGTGTTCCCCCCAGGCCGTAGCGGGCAACACCGCGTCGGCATATTGGGCGGTTTTGTTCCAGAAAATATCCTGGACCACCACCACGTCGATCCGCGCAAGGCTTTCCCGGATTTCTTCCAAATCCGGGTCTGATTGGGCCGGATCTTCCCCAGTAATATAGTAGGCATGGATCTGTTTGGCCGGGTCCGGCTCATGGAGGACAAACTCAGGTACCCGGGTGAGCTGGATACCCGCCTTGTTGCTTAAGGGTACGCCCCAGGCTCGCTCAAACTTCGCCTGGATCTCTGGGTCTGTAACGCTCTGATACCCTGGGTACACATCCGGGAGGTCTCCCATGTCGCAGGTCCCTTGGACGTTATTTTGCCCTCGCACCGGCCCAGTTCCGCAGGCATAATGCCCAAAATTGCCCGTGAGCATGGCCAGGCTACAACAGCACTTCACCGTTTCAACGCCCTGGGAGAATTGGGTGATTCCCATGCCCCAGAGGATCACCGAGTGCTTGGAACTTGCGTACTTCCGGGCGGTGAACCGAATATCCTGGGGGGAGAGTCCAGTGATGGCTGCGGCTCTCTCCGGGGTATAGTCCTTAACCACTTCCCAAAACTCCTTGAAACCCTTGGTGTGCTTTTGGACAAAGTCCTTATCGTATAAGTCCTCGCCAATGATCACCTGGGCCAAGGCGTTGGTGAGGGCCACATTGGTCCCCCCCTTGAGCTGAAGATGCAGGTCCGCGATCCTGGCGGTTTCGGTGATCCGGGGATCCGCGCAGATGATACAGCAGCCTTTCTCCTTGGCCTTGACAATCCGGCGGGCCACAATGGGGTGGGAGGCTGCGGCATTATACCCAATGTTGAAAATAACCTCCGCGTCTTCGATTTCCGGGATGGAAAGGGACATGGCCCCCTCGCCGATGGTCTGTCGGGAGCCGGCCACAGATGCCGCGTGGCAGATGCGGGCGCAATGGTCGATGTTGTTGGTTCCCATCACGGCCCGGGCGAATTTCTGGGTGATGTACCCCGCTTCATTCCCCGGTCCCCGGGCGGACGCTGCCGCTAAAAACGCATCAGGCCCCCACCGTTTCTTGATCTCCTGGAACTTATCCGCCACAAAAGCAATGGCCTCATCCCAACCGACGGGTTCCAAAGGGGACGCTTTCCCTCCTTTGCGGATCATAGGCTCCCGAATGCGCCGAGTAAGAATCTGGGGATCGTTGAGATAATCCCAGCCATACCAGCCTTTAAGACATGCCGTGCCTTCATTGGTTCTGCCCTCCACGGGGTGAAGATCCAGAATCTTATTCTCCGCCTTATCAACGGTGAACAAGAGCTGGCACCCGGCGCCACAATAGCAACAGGTCGTTTGAATCTCCTGTACTGAATCCGTGCTTGTCATAAGGTACTCTCCTTCTTTTCCTCTCTATAAAAAACCCCCAAACCGGCTGCCGTGTAGAAAAAAATGATGCCCCTTTGAAGGCCGATACTGAAGAAATCATGCCGCCTTTTGGGTGAATTCGCGCATAACCGTGGTTGCCTCTCTATACATGAGCGCGATCCCCCCAAAGGCCCGGCAAAATAGCTATCTCCTGTGCAGCATCGTGATTTTTATCATGAGGATAGTTCTAACTATAGCACCGGGATCGGGGCTGTCAAGGGATTTTAGCTTCCCCCCTGGGGGGGCTATCCACCTGTAGGCGCTGAACCGCCAGGGCCGCGGCGTGTTTTAGCCCTTCCACCGAGGGACGGCCCAGCACGGTGAGCTGGAACGTCGCGGCTTCCAAGAGGCCGTACAAGAGATCGTCGGCGTTTCGTACGGTAATGGGCTTAAAGGCTCCTTCCCGGATGCCGGCGATGACCATGGTGGCCAGGATATGCCGCAACCGGATGGTCCTGCGCCGGACCCTGGTTTCCGCACTACCCTCGCGCGCGGAAAGACAGCGCAGATAATCCAGGATCACCTGCAAGAGCCGCTGATTTTCTTCCAGATGGTCCATAATCACCCAGAGCACCTGGATAAGTTTATCCACGGTGTTCAGCGTCGTATCCTTTTGTACCGCGAGGATACGCCCTTCCACTTCGCTCATGAGCTGCTTAATACTGTAGTTAAACAGGTCTTTTTTGTTTTTGAAGTAGAGATACAACGTGGTCCGGGTTATGTGAGCGCGATCCGCGATTTTCTGAAAAGTCGTCGCCTCAAATCCCTCAGTAATAAAGACTTCCAGGGCATGGGCTAAGATTTCCCGCCGCCGCTTTTCATGGGCTATCACAATGGACATGCCTGCTCCTTAACCCGGGGTCGCTGTTGCCAGTATGTTCAGGAGTAAGGGGCTCAGGACGATCCCCTACTCCCAGGGAGGATCATAGCGTAAAAAGAAAAAAATATGAAGGGAGCGCGCCCTGGGTAAAGGCTCTGCCCTGTTCTGCTTTCTTACCAAAAAAGGACTCGAAGCCCGGATGGTTCGTAATAACCGCGAGCTTCCAGGCGGGAAACTTTCGGGAGAGGATATCCATGTGCTGATAAAGGGCCTCGGCGGATTCCTGGTCACCCAGGCGTTTTCCGTAGGGGGGATTGGTGATAATAAAGCCTTCCTGGGCCGGGTATGGGGCCTTGAGCTGGCGCAGGGGGCATACCGTAAAATCCGGCAACCAGGGCGCGGCTAAGGCCTTGCGGATCCCCTTGCCTGGGCTTTTCCCCTGGGCCAGTTCGTAGGCCCGCACCACGTTGGATTGGGCTAGGGATACGGCCCGGGGGTCTTCATCGCTGCCATGAAGCCGGATAATCCGGGACACGTTCACCTGGGCCAAGAGTTCTTGCCGGACCGACCGCTCCAGTTCCCGGTTCCCCATGGCCAGGTCCGACAGGGCGAAGTCTCGGCCCAGCCCCGGAGCCATATCCCAGGCGTATAGGGCGGCCTCTATGGCAATGGTTCCAGACCCGCAGAAGGGATCGTACAGGGGAAACTTCCGTCGCCATCCCGCCATAAGGAGGATCGCTGCGGCGGTGGTCTCCCGTAAAGGCGCGAGGCCTCCCTCGGTCCGGTATCCCCGCTTAAAAAGAGGCGCTCCTGAAAGGTCTAGGAGGATGGCGGCCTGATCCTTTTCCAGGTAGACCCGTACTTCCCCCTGCTTGCCTTGTTCCGGGAGTCGACTCAGACCCCAGTTCCGGCAAAGCCGGTCCGCGGCGGCCTTATGTACGATCCCCTGTATGCTGGCCGGGGCATGTAGCCTGGACCGGTTGACTCGGACCTTCGCTATCCGCAGGCCCATACCCGTTTTGAGGAAGTCTTCCCAAGGGACGGCCCGGACTCCTTCAAAGAGGGCGTCAAAATCCGGGGCTGGAAAGGCGGCGGCTTCCAAGAGTACCCGATCCGCAGTTCGCAGGCTCATCAAAGCCCGGTATAAGCCCTGGGTATCCGCCTTGAACCGTACCTTTCCAAAAGCCGCTCCCCGCACTGTAAAGCCGAGTTTCTTGAGTTCCAGGGACAGTACCTTTTCCGCGCCCACCCCACAGAGCGCCCAGGCATTCATCATCTCGCACATAAGCCCACTCTAGCACAGCTGCACTAAACGTAGCGAGAGGCCATCCACCGTATGCAGCAGAGGACATGGGTTAGGTCCGAAATTCGCGGTACAACGAAGATATGGGTCGAGAAACGGGAGTCGGTCCGTGAATCCGGCCCGGGTGGAGCAGTATGCTGTTAATTATGGTATTATTTTAATAAATATGCTTACTATTTTCAGTATTGTTTATCAGTATTGTTTATAGAAAAAGAAAGTAATCACTAATAAAATATTACAAAAATAACTTTTATATATTTTTTGGTTACTGCTACACTAGTGATAATAATTTCCTAAGCATCATAAACAATTAAATCAAGCTAATCCCTTATTCCGTAAAAAATTAGCAAATAATAATGCTCTTCATCGAAGGAACGTTTTTTTCTTCAAAAAGTTTTTTCAACTCCCAATGGTATTAAGATACCGCCTTAAGACCGGATAGTCAAGTCATTTTTTTGAAATTTTTTAAAAAAATTTTATCGGCAAAACCCTCTAGTATCTTAAATCTTCATAGGCCATTTCCCATGTCCCAGTTTTGGCCATGTCACAAAAAATTCTGTAATCTGGGGAGGGAGGTACGCTCTATCGGAGAAGGCAGGCGAAAAATCCTGAAAATAGCTCTTGATAGGTTATACGAAAAAGTATTACCCTCAATCATGGAACAGCGCAAGATTGTATGGGACCAGGACAAGGCCGCGAAAAATCTGGAGAAACATTGTGTCAGTTTTGATACCGCCGCTTTGGTATTCCTTGATCCTTTGCGTATCGAACGCCGGGATGATTCCCAAAACAACCTATCCGGGGAAGAACGCTGGCAGACCCTGGGTGCGGTGGGAAGTGTCTTTTTTGTAGTTTATACAGAACGGACAGGCGGCTCAGGAGAAGAAACCCGTATAATCACTGCCCGCGCCGCCAATAAAGCGGAAAAGAGGACTTATTATGGCAGAGACAACCGTAATCTTAAAGACTGGACAAAAGCCGACTAAAGAGGAACTGGAAAGAGCAAAACAGGAATACGGGGAAGCGATAAAGCACCCTCCCGTATACGATCCCGAATGCCCGCCTTCCTCCCCTGAGGCCTTGGAGGAATTCGCGACTATGGCCCGGGAACTGCGGAAAAACCGCCGTAATCCTTCCCCGGTGGTGGCGCTCAGAATCTCGCCGGAAGTCTTGGCAAAATACAAGGCCCTGGGCAAGGGATACACCGGCATAATGGCGGATGTGCTCCGTTATGGAGCGGATAACCCAGAGATACTTAAAGCCGCCCTTACCATAAACACTGGACCTTGACCGGCTTTGCTCCAAGGCTAGGGGTGGAGCCGGTAGACGAGCCAGGCCGTGGCCGCCCCCAGGATCAGGATTAGGGCTATCATTATCTGGTGGCGGCCCTTGGCCCGGTCAAGGTCGCTATAGGCCTGAGCCAAGTCTTCATCCCGTTCCTGCATACGCTGGGCTATCTGCTGATTGTAAGTCCTCAAGTTGTCGTTCTGCGTCGATAACTGCTCGTATAAACTGGTCAACTGCTGTAAACCATGTTCGGAGGTCGTCAATGCCTGTTGTAAGTCCTGCAAAGTGTTCTCTTGCTCCTGCAAGATTCTGTTGAATTGCTCCGATAGATTTTCCCATTGCCTCAAGTGTGTTGCGCTGTTCAGCGATGACTGCGGCTTGTTCTGAGACGAGCGTGGCATCTGCCCATGTGCTGGATAGCGGCTTAGGCTCAGTAGCACAAGCGCTAAACATAAGGACCAATAGTATCCATACCGTCCGTTCATGCATGTATATTCCTTTTCATTTTGTGCGCTACCCAATTCCCTATGATAGGATTGCTCCGCCGCCATCAAAGACTGCGGAACAATCCCCTTACGGCCCTAGCCCTTCTTGCGCAGGTAGCCTAAACAGCGGTCATAGGAGCGAACCTGCACTTTAACGCCGTCCTGCTTAAACCCGTCTTGCTCGGCCACGGTTACGTTTTTTCCCGTAGCAAACAGGACGATAGCTACATGGCCGTATTTATTCGTACCACTGGCATCCCAGATAATTACATCCCCCACCTGGGGAAGGGTTCCCGTTTTATGGGCTATCCGGTTATAATGGGTCTTCTCGCCGTTCAGGGCATCGTATTTAAGGTACAAGTCCTTAGCCCCCTCCACACTGCCCGTGTGGGGCAAGTCAAACACCTCCTGGTTGTACTGTCGGAACAGGTCCACACATTGGGCTCCGAAAGAACCGTCGAAATCGACTTTCTTTCCCAGGGTCTCATCAAAAAATTGTCCTAAACTTTTCATACCGCCTCCCAATTAGGTATTAGAGTTGTTTAAAA
>JAITJK010000112.1 GCA_031278935.1 Spirochaetaceae bacterium
ATCGGGAACCGTGGAAAGCAGGGCCAGGGCATGATGCACCGACATCCTGCGGGTTTTGCCGCCGGGAACAAAGAATATTCGTGGGAATGCGCCGGGCTGTAGCAATTCAGGCGGAAGACTCGATCGGGCGGCAAACTCTCCGGTTTCCGCATCAGGAGGAACGACAATCACCACCGTACGAATCCGCAGAGAACCCACAAAGGCCAAAACTGCCGCTCCCAGTACGGTAAGTGGCCACCCTGAAGGGTGGGTGAACTCCGGCCCCAGGGGACAATACTCTTTTTTGAGCCCTCCCATACGCTGGGAGGAACCGGCTGCGCTGATGACCGCAGCGACGGAGCATTCCATAGGGTTCCCTATTTTGCGTCCAACCGGGCGAAGATTCGGTTTTCAACTTCTTCTTTGGGAATATGAAGGGAAAAGGAAACCTCATCAACTAAGAGTTTCAGGGCAGAATCATAGAGTTTTCGTTCCAGGATAGGCAACTCTTTGACCTTACTGCGGTGGTAGAGGGAACGCACAATGGCGGCAATATCCATAACGCTTCCCTTTTTGAGCAGGTCCAGGTTCATTTGATACCGCAATTTCCAGTCTGAGGGTATAGGATCAAAGTCTTCCCCCATAAGGTCCAGGGCTTTTTGAGCGTCTTCTTCCGGCACAATAGAGCGGATTCCCAGTTCTTCTGCCTTATCTACCGGCACCATAATAGTCATGTCTGAAACTTCAAGGTAGATAACGTAATAGGGAATTTTTACATTTTTAAATTCTTTTTCTTCAATTGATATGATCATACCCACGCCCTGGCTCGGATATACCACCTTCTGATCAACTTGAAATAGGTTCAAAACATCGCACATTGGGTCTATTATAGCAGAGAAAAGAGAGTATAACAAGCAAGGACCCATACTTCATGAAAGGTTTTAAGGTGAGGTGAGAGAGAAAGAAATCCACTAATTGCTCATGGTTATCAATAGACATCATTACGAGCGAGGCTGCCCGTCTGGATTGCTTCCTCGCTTTTGGCACAGGCGGCTTCCAGGCCGGATGGGGCGCCTTTTGTTCCCGTCTCACCCCACGTTTTTTAGGGATTTAGGGGGACCCTCCTGGCGTGGACGCCCTTTTTTTGACCGTAGAGCCTCACACAGGCCGCCGCCGCCTCATCATACGCGGGCCCTTCGTACAAAAATACCAGATCCACCGCTTGATAGGGGTTCCGCTGCTTGAGAAACCGGTCCAAGGCGCTCTCGATCCCCGAAAGGCGCGGCAGCGCCAGGATCAGAATACCCTGATCTTCCGAGACGGGAAGGTCCTCAGGGCCGGACAAAGGCGCGACCGTGGGATAGGCCAGGGCTAGGGCCAACTCACCCTGGGTTCCCCGGTATATCTCTCCGCCGGTATACCCCACCGCAACCTCCATACCTCGGTCAATCCCCCGTATGGCCAGGGCCAGGGCGTTTTCACAGAGTCGATCCACCCCCTGAAAGACCATGGACGGGATATACAAGGCCTCGTCTCCTTGGGTGTCCACCAGGATGAGCAGATGGGAATGTGGCGGCGGTTCGGGCTCCCCTTCCCGGACAAAAAGGTCTCCCGCATGACCATAGAGTTTCCAGTTAAGGCGGCGAGGATCGTCTCCAGGTATATAAGGCCGGTGATCTATGAAATTGTCGGTCCGCAGGAAGTGCGGCTCCCTCCGCCGCAAGGTACCACCGGAACGGATATGTAGGGAAATAGGGGTTTCCGGGATTCGCGGACTCACTAGAAGCCGTGGCCCGGTATCCTGGGGAAGGGGAATGGCCCGGAAGAAGAAGCCCGGTATATCTGCGACAACCAGGGCATCATAAGGGCCATAATAGGCCCCGCGCAAGGTAGCCGGGAAGGGGCTCACCCCCTCCTCAAGGGCATCGGGATCAAAGATATGGCGTATTTCCCGTCCATCCTTGGTGACAAGGCGCATCTCATACCGTACCAGGATCCCCGGAAGGCGGAAGAACTGAGCGCGTCCTCCTTTCCGGGGGATATAGGCCGGCCCCAGGCTAAAGGTTACCGCTCCCTCGGTTTCGCAAGGGATTCCTTTGGAGAGAATTCGCGCTGAGGCCATGCGGACCTTGGTTCTGAGGCAGAAGGAGAGGACCCAGACCGCGAAAAAACACCCGGACAACACCAAGAGAAACACCGTCCCCACCAGGAGCAAAACCAGTTCATTCCGAATGCTCCCTGCGGCAAAGGCCAGGACGGTAATAAGGAGCGTAAAGATACCCATGGTTCGGGGCGCCGGAATCATAAGGGCAAGGGACGCCTTCCCCGGAGCGTCCTTCCTATGGCCCAGGGGATCAGCCCTGGGGGATACCGTTGATTCGTGCAAGACATATCTCCCGGATGACTTGGACTTCCTCAATCCGCGGGTCCCGTGGTTTGAGCCTATGGGCTAGCACCGGGCCTGCCATAGTAAGAAGGTCCTCATCGGTAACATAGGTTCTTCCCCGGACCAGAGCCAAGGCCTTTACCGCCCCCAGGAAATGCAATGCCCCCCGAGGAGACGCTCCCAGCACAAAGGCCCGGTGGATCCGCGTATCCCGGACTATGTCAGCCACCGCCTCTTTTAAGCTATCATGGCAAAATACCTGGGCGACGGCCTCCTGGGCGGCTAAAAAGTCCGCTCCCGACAACACCGGAGACAGTTCGTTTAAGGGGGATTCCCCGGGATTTTCGGTCAATATGGATAATTCTGCGTCCCGGTCCGGGTAGCCCAGGGAAAGACGCATCATAAACCGATCCAACTGAGCCGCAGGCAAAGGGAAGGTTCCCTCGCTTTCTATGGGGTTTTCCGTAGCAATGACCACAAAGGGCTCCGGGGGATAATGAACCGCCGACCCAATGCTGACCTGCCGTTCAGCCATAACCTCCAGTAAGGCAGATTGTACCTTGGGAGTAGTCCGGTTGATTTCATCAGCCAATACGATGTTGGCCAGAATCGGACCAGGGACGAAGCGGAAGGAACGGCTTTCAGGATCGAACACATCAACCCCGGTAATATCATAAGGGAGGAGGTCCGGGGTGAATTGGATGCGTTTGAAGAGCAAGGGCACCCCCTGTGCATCGGCCATGAGCCTGGCAAAGGTTTTGGCCACCGTGGTCTTTCCAAGCCCTGGATTATCCTCAATAAGAATATGCCCTTTGGCAAGGAGTCCCGCGGTAAACAATTCAAGAAATTCCCGCTTTCCCCGGATTATCCGGGCGGCCCCCTGGATAAGGATTTCCGCAGCTTGTTCGCTTCTCATAGTGTGTTCCTTTATTTTGGAGTATAGCACGATACCGGGAAACCCTGACAAGCCTCGGTCCCCAGGGGCTGTCTGCGGTAGATAGGTAGACCCTGACTGGCCGTGAGTTTTCTTTATAAGGACGAATAGGGGGTGAGCGGGGATGCAGAGCGGATGGGCGCCGATTATCCAGGAGAAGGGACGAGGGGAAGGGGTAAAAGAGGTGTAAAATGGGGGTGAGCCGGAGATTTCCCATAATAGGGTCTGACCCTTATCTCCGAATCCTCCTCCGGTGGCTCCCCTACCAGTATCCGCGACCCATACCGGTCTCCCCAGATATGCCCCTCCCGCCCTTGTGTCTGATTGTACCGCTGGGCGAAGACCTGCTTCAGCCACTTCATAATAGCCGGAAGTTTTTTCCCGTCCTCCGGCTTGATATAGAACTTCAGCCCATCCTCTGCGATACTGAGTCCCCGAATCTGAAACACAAACCGCTTCTTCGTCTCCTGGAAAACCCTGGCAAACAGAGCTAGAGCTTTATGATGACGGAACAAGGGTTCCCGGTTATTGATACGGGTACGTATTTCGTACCACACCCCGTTTTGGAGCACACGCAATGGTCTCATAGAATATAATAAGGCACGAGGAACCGATTTTACTTTAATCAACCTCGATATTATTAATACATAACAAAAGTTCGATAAATCGGAACGTTTGGGTGATAGACGGACAGAATAGGGGCAACAGCAGGGGAAGGAGGGGATAGCTATAGCCGACTCGGAAAACCCTAAAGTCGACTTGAGAAGCATCAAATCTGGCAGCGGGCGCGAAGGTGATGCTTTCCCGGTATAGTACCGATATTAGTACCGTAGTCTATGCAAAATAACGGTATATGAGGAGTAGCAGTATGATGAAACAGTGCAGAGGTTCCTGGACGGTACCCCTCCTGCTTTTGGGGGGGCTGTTCTGCGCCACGCCCGGGATGCTTCAGGGGCAGGTTAATACCCAGGAACTACAGAAGGGTCAGTCTCAGGTGGAATTCTACAACTACGAAGGCCCGGTTACCCGCATTGATACCCGGGCCCAGATTCGGGGCATTGGGTATACCCTGGGAACGGCAGTGCGAGACGGGGCAGGGCGTAGCGGTGCAGAAAGCCGGTATTTCGTGATCCACGGAGCCGCTGACCCGGAAGGCGGCCGCCTAGAAGCAGATATTTTCGGCTTAGGCGCCTCCGTAGGGGTCGATCATATCCGGAACTTACGGCTCATCATACAAGGCTATTTGGAAGGGGCCTATGCCTATTCCGTCCAAGACGCAGCCCTCCTAGCCCAATACATCACTATCTACAACGCTGTATACCGGGGAAACTGGGCCTATTTCAGCGAGGCCTACAAAGCATCGGTCCTCCAGCATATAAGCCCGGATAAGGCCGGACTTTCTCTGCGCTTTAATGAATGGCCCGGCAAGACGCTGATTCTCATTCCCCTGGGAATCGGTAGCGCGGGATCCTTGAGCGCCATAGACACTACCTCCATTAGCGATGCTACAGTCCTTGAGGAACTGCGGAAGGAGGGGGATTTAAGCGTAGACCAGCGTAAAGACATGGTGGACTTCAAGGAACGGGAAGCCGATGCAGCGGAACTGGAGGCCCAGCGCCAGTTTGATCTCATTGTCGAGGAAGAAGCCCGGCTGGCTGAGGAACGGGCGGCCTTAGAAGGCGAACAGGAACGCCTTGCCCAGGAAGCCGCCGCAGCCGAAGCAGCCCAGGAGGAGGGCGAACTCAGTCCGGAAGAAGCGGAAGAGACCGCCCGGGAACGAGCAGCCCAGGAAGCCGCAGTACAAGAGCGGGAACAGGCCCTCCAGGAGCAGGAAGCAGCCCTAGCCGCCCAGCGGGAGCAGGCGGAACAGCTAGAGGCCTTTGCAGAGCAGAAGCGGGAGGAGGCCCAACAGGACCGGGAAGAGATTGCTGGGGATCAGCAGGGCCTTATGGACACGGAAGAGTCAGAGGACCACGGGACGGATGACGAAGATACCGCTGAAGTGGCTGACGCGGCACAAGCCCAGGAAGGCGGCGAAGAGGCAGCGGAAGATTCCGATGGCAGCTCCGGGACCGAAGGGGCGCAGGAAGATACCCCGGAGGAAGAGTCCTCTCCAGATTCCTCTGCGGCGGGGGCCGATGATGGCGAATCCGATGAGGCCGATGAGTCTGGCGATGCTGTCGGCCCTGATGGAGCCGATGAGTCTGGCGACGCTGTCGGCCCTGATGAAGCCGATGAATCCAGTGAAGATGCCGAAGCGGTGCGAGAGCAATCCATGACCGCCGTAGAAAACGCCCAAGTGCCGGGCCTGGTAGGTATGGCCCTAACCGGGTCCGCCTCATCCCAAGGTACGGTAGTGAAGGTTAATCCCTCATCCGGGGAGGAACTGAAGCGCACCGGCCTGGATACGATCAATATCCGCACCGTTACGGTGGTGGACCAGCAGATTGTGGCTGTAGCCGGGGAGGGGAATAGTCTCCGCCTGGTGGCCATTGATCCAGACAGCCTTGAGGTATTGCATGAAGGAGAGACGGAGATTCACGGTGCGAGCCTTCTTTGGGTTATAGACCAGGATATCTATGGGATCATCCGTTCCGGCGGCAATGCTTATCTTGCCCGATTTGATACGGCCCTGACGCTCCAGGCCCAGTCGGAAATCCCGGTGCATCCGTACGGGACGGTGCTCTTCCATGAAAACATGCTCAGTACCCAAAACGGAGACGGCAAGGCGGTGATCCTAGACCGCATGGACCTCTTAGAAATAAAATAAGTCCGTGACTGGCTACGGAGCAAGGAAAGGGGCTGCCCCGGCTTCTTGCTCCGTGCCACCGGTCGACCCTCGGTGAGGAGAAACCTACAAGATATGGCGACACTTTTTAAACGGACGGAAATACCCTTTGAAGTTTTGAGCAATTCGGGCGTTTCCTGTTACCTATTGCGTATACCAAAGATGTGTTGTTAAACAACGATTTCAACCAGGTATACCCTGAGCGTTGGATTAACGGGAGTTCCATGGGAAACGAATGAACGCTGATTTTTATACCTATTGTCACTGCGAGCATAGCAAAGTAATCCCATACCGTGGATGCGCGTTTAGATTGCTTCGTTGCTTCGGTCTTAGGGCAGGGATGAGGAAAAGACGGCCCTTATGGCTTATGGTAACGGTCAGCATTCTGGCCGGCTGTACTGCACCGCAGAAAGAACGCACCGTGATTCCCGACAAACGAGCTGGGCCTAACCTGGTTATCTATTTCGCCGAAGACAGCCATACCCGGCGGATCGCCCGGACTATTGCCCAGACCAGTGGGGGCGAGCTCTTTGACCTGCAAGACGAGACGCCTCTGCCGGATGTGCTGGAGTACGAGACTTTTTTCGTGGGGACTTCCCTAAAGAACCGCGAGATACCCACAGCCTTTGGGGATTTCCTTAGCCGGACGGATTTCATGGACGCGAAGGTCATCCCCTTCTGGAGCAGCCGGGAGCCGGTCCCTCCGTCTGAGGAGGTGAACCAGGCCATGGAGCGCCGTATCCAGGGAGCCCGTTTCCTGCCGGGCGGAGGCTTTGAGCTGGGCCGGCGGGTGAAGACTAAGGATCTCCAGGAGTGCGCCCGAGTGTGGACAGAGACGGCGCTTGAGGAACTGGGCCTACGCCGGGCTGCGGGAGGAGACCAGACCGAGGATACGGTGAAACTTTTTGCTGCAGCTTATCCTGGGCGCTTTAGTGACCCGGTTTTTCAGAATGGAGATTGGACCCTAGCAATGGACGGGGTCCGGTGGTACTACGCCCAAGGAAGGTTCCTCCCTGAAGAGGACGCCCAGCGGCCCGAAGCCTTTCGCCCCCAGTTCCTGTACCGGTATACTCCAGAACCACCCGTAGACCCTACGGAGCCAAGCCCCTGGCAAGGGATGGCGAACGCGCTCCTTTCCCGAAGGCCCGCCGCTTCCGCAAGCCTCTATCGCCCCCGTATAAGCCCCGGAGCGGAGCGCTCTCCCCTGTTCGAGAGCATCTGGCAGGCCCGCACCAAGGCCGAGGCCTTTTCCCACCAGCAATGGATACGCTTTTTGGGATGGCAGGTGCAGGTACACCAAGACATCGTAGCGCCCTTGGGCCGGGTGGAAGACCGTATCCATGCATTAGCGGAACAAGACGAGGAAATCCAGGAGTGGATGAAAAAGCTCCACAGTATTACCGGCTGGAATTGGCGGAATGTGGCGGGCAGTGAAAACCGCAGCTTTCATGCCTACGGCGTGGCGGTAGATTTACTGATGAAGGCCCAAAGGGGCATGGAAACCTACTGGCAATGGACCGCCGCGAAGGGAGTGGACTGGCGGTCGGTGCCTATGGAGAAACGCCAGAACCCCCCGGTCCCGGTGATCCGCGCCTTCGAGGAACAAGGCTTCATTTGGGGCGGCAGATGGTCCCGATTCGATACCATGCACTTCGAGTACCACCCAGAACTGTTGATTCTGGGAACCGGCAGGGGTGACACCAGGCCGTAGATACGGAATGGGGGTCTGACCCCAGACTTAGCCGGTGGCTCACGCAATGCCCCAATACGCCCACCACAGGTGTTGGATAGCTTTACTACGCCAATCCCATCTCATCTCTCGCTAAACCTAGAAGAGAAAAATGATTGCGTCGGAATTGCAGTAATCCCTCATCTCGCATCTTGCACAGTTCATGGGACATAGCACTGCGGTCCACGCCGAGATAGTCCGCCAATTCCTGCCGGTTAAAGGGAATGACAAAATCCCTTGCCCCCGTGTACTTTGCTTGACTGGAAAGATAGGAACGCAGTTTTGCCCGGGTACTACGACGAGTGATATGTTCCATCTTTTTGATAAGACCGATATTATGTTTTGCGAGAATACGGATCATGTTGCGGATAAGCCGAGTATGAAAAGCGCACGCCGGCGAACAGAGTCGGAGAATCCGGTTATAATCCACCAGGAGCAGCACCGATGTTTCTGCGGCCAGGGCGCTCATAGGCAGACAATCCAGGTCCCCGCAGGCAAAGGCCTCCCCCACGAGGCCCCCGGCTTCCACCTGGGCGATGAGACTCCGGTTTCCCCAAAAATCATCCTGAATCAGATATACCTTTCCGGAAAGGAGAATCCCCAAAGGCAAGGCTTCGGTGAGGGGGGTATCCGCGATAAAGATGAAGGCATTTTTTGCGTAGTGTTTCTTCCGTGCCCCCAGACAGTGGAGAATCTTCTCTATCTCCTCCGCTC